>JALVAD010000141.1 GCA_027011385.1 Saprospiraceae bacterium
CCATATGGATGTAACCGATTTAAAATTTGATGATAATTTATTCGATTTAATTTTTTGTATTAGCGTTATGCAATATGTTGATGATGATATTAAAGGATTTGAAGAGTTGAAAAGAGTTTTAAAGCCAAACGGACAATTAGTATTTGCCAGCGGAATTGATGAAACTATTGAAACCACTATAGAATATAACGAAAGAACAGCCGAGCATAATTTTACAGTAAGGACTTACGGTTGGGATGTAACAGAAAAAATAAAATCCGCAGGGTTCAAAATCAAACTTTTCAATCCCTACAAAAAAAGTACAAAGGAAGAAAGAGTTAAATACGGATTAGGAACTCACACTATATTTTTGTTGGAAAAATAAAAGCCGTAAGAATTAACTTACGGCTTTATAGAATTTATTCAAACCAAGAGACAACTTCATACTTTAATTGAGGAAAATGCGGAGGAGATTTTATTTTAAATCTTTTATCATATGTATGTACAAATTGGTATCCTTTATATGGTTTTCCGGTACTCCAACTATATCTGGCAGTTACTCTAATATCCTTTGCAATTAAACCGCCTAAGATTTTCCACTTACTTAACACACCATCGTTATTTACAAGTGCATCGTCAGGGCCAATATTCCCGTTTTTTGCAAACATTGAAGCTTGAGTTATGATATCATGGTGTTTGGTGTCGTTATTATATTGAAGTCTTATATTATTTTCTGCTACAAGCCCTAACATATCATTTGCGTGGCTATCTACAGTTGGATCTTCATTATACATTAAATCATCCGTTTGATAAATATTCCCACCATCACTATTACCTTGCGTGCTGGCAACAACAGTTAATCTACCATTTAAAATACCCTTTATTTGTGCATCTCCATGCTCAACATAAATAACGCCATTAGGTGTTAACGTATTTATAGGAAGAGTTTTTGCGGTAGTCCATGTTGGAGATCCGTCAAAAATTCTATATTGGTATTTAATTTTTCCTTCGGTACCTGTGTTTAATAATTCCATTTTTACTTCTATTTTTCTTCCTGCACCGGAAGTATCCTTAAAAATAAAACCGTTAGAAGAAGCAAAAGATCGCATACCTGATGTATCGAAATCAACAGGTTTATCAACACCTTTATCATATCCTTTTTGGAAATCAGGATTTTTTGTTGGTCCCCATTTAATTAAATTTCCTTTCATGGAAACCTTACCCATAAATACAGGATCGCCCCATGTTTTTAAGTCACTATTAACATGAAACGGTCCTCTGAAAGTATCACCTGTTGCCGGAATTGCCGAGACATGTCCATAGAAATTTCCATATTTTGAATAATCTTCTCTTTTTAGTTTAACTTTAACGGTTTTGCTTTTTTTATTAAAAGTTGCTGTTGATGTAATGATTTTTAAAGATCCGGCCGTAGCAACACTGACTTTCATAGTTCCGTCATCAAAATCTGTTTCAGGGAAACCGGCAGACCAACTATTATCTTCGAATATTTTGTGTGCTGCCATATTGGCTGCAGCTTGTGCCATATTGTTTACTTTTGTAACTGTATAATAATCGGCAAAGTTTTGTGTTGTAGTTGTAGAAACCCTACTATTATTTTGTGTAAAAACTAAAAAAATTATACTAAAACCAAGTACTAATAAAATTGCTGCTTTACCACCCATAATTTATCCTATCTATTTCTTAAATTCGGTGAAGAAATTTTTAATTGTTTCCATACCGCATTAGCATATCTTTCACTATCACTTTTATCCTGATTTTCTGTATCATAACCATAAATATCCTCTAACTTCAAATCAATTTGAATACTTCGTATTTTGCTTGTTACAACCGGAGCCGGTAATGGATTACCGGCTGAATCAAAATAAGTTAATTTAAAATAAGTTACACCCAAGTTAGAGCCTTTCGGAATTGAATTGCCAACTACGCGATATAAAATTCGATCTCTTGGATTTGGTGTTTCCGTTAATTCACTAACTGAACTGGAAAAATATTTCATGGTATCTATTATACCATCACCGTATGGATGTGACAAACTTGGTAAATCGGTTAAAAATGAAATTGAAGTATCGGTTGCCGATAAGATAGAATATGCCGGGTCGGGAATATTTTCCCATTTTTCACAATATCCGATTTTGTTAAAATCATGGTTTAAAACATCAACAATAGAAACTAAGTTTTGTTGAACCAGTAAATTTCCGGTGTACAAATATGAATTTTCTATTGAGGCATCATTTAATCTAAACATAATTAACAGTAACATGCCTCCCACTAGTGAAGAACCTAAAATATCTAAAAGTGTACTAAAACCCATTTTATTTCCTTAATTAAAAGTACCAATAGCTTCTTACGGATGACATTTTAATTGTATCTTGTATTGTTTGATCGTTTAATATTTGAGTCATACCTTTACTTGTAACTTTAACGGTAATTTTTTTATTCCAAGTACGAATAGCCGAAGCAATTTCAGGATTTGCCGGATCAACATATTCAACCGTACATATTATTTCATAATTATCACCACCGGGAATATCTTTAAAAATATCCAAGCCGTTAAAATCATCCATATCATCAAAATTCGGATATGTTTCTCCCTCTGGTTTTAAACTTGTAGCAGGTGTCAGATTTGAGAGTAATTCTGCCGGTGTAGATAGGGTGTTCTCATCAAATTCTTTTGTAAATGCTTCTTCTATTATAGAGTTTGCCAACGAAGTGGCTAATATTTCTACTTTGCTTTCAATTAGAACTTCGTTGGTATTTAAATTCCCGATATTTACTCTTAATATAACTATTGAAAGCAGCATTAATGCTCCAATAGTTATCATCATTTGTCCGCCATTCATTTATCTGCTCTTTTTTTTATCTTATTATTCGGTATTTTAATTGTTTTCTTTAGTAATTAAGTAAAATTTTTCTATAATCAATAACGTAGATCATAATAACAAGAAGAATTTGTCTTATTATAGAACATTTCAAAGAAAAAATATTATATATTATATTATTTTAGGAATAAATCTATAGGGAGTGTTTTTAAAGTAATTTTGATATTCTGCATCTTGCAATAAATGATCTTCTTCTTTTATTGCTCTTATAACATAAATAATAGTCCAGACCATCATATTAAAAAATACAAATAAATTCATTACAGGAATCGACATAACCCACCAAGCTGTTACTTTAGTTGCATATGCGGGATGACGAATAAATTTATATGGTCCATTAACTACTGTTCCCCTATTCGTTAAATTACTACATTTGCTCCCCAATGAAATCGTAGAACTCAAATAAATAGAAAAAAGAATTATTATCAAGCTCAAAAAGATATAGTTTGAAAAAGATGTAAACATCAAATTATTATCATTTGCTACCCATGGAAATAATTTAGATGTTAAATCATTAAAAGGCGGATAGCAAGCTAAAGTAAATACCCAACTAATAACCGATTTATCTACAGAACGAATTGTACTTCCTAGTTTTTTTGATTCGACT
>JALVAD010000142.1 GCA_027011385.1 Saprospiraceae bacterium
CTTCTTCATTTATATCGATTAAATCACTACTAATGATTTCCATTGTATCAGTATTCAATTTTAAAGAATTTTTTCCAAATTGATAATCATAGAATCCTTCATTCTTTGTCAATGTATAGAGCACATCATCAGTCTTATACTTAATAATATTTTTTTCATTTGCATCAAAATAAAACCCTTCTTTTTCTTTTTCAAATGCATTGTAGTTCAAGTATAAATGCGGTTTCACCTTATAGGGAGCACCCGAACTTGGACAAAATGTATTACAATTTCCACATTCATTGCACCAATCCGCAAGGTGCAATATTTGAGGCTTTTGAGTCACTTCAAAAACACCGTTTGGTAAATTATATCTAACAGGTTCTACATTATACGAAAATAATGCCAAATTTGGACAAACACTGGTACAAACATCACAAATCTCATCGCAATACAAGCAACGTGAAGCCTCTTCCATTGCTTGCTCCTTAGTCAAAGTCCTGGAAATCACTTTAAAGTTATTTTCGTTTGCATCCGGCACGTGATAATCCGCAACAGACTTATGAATCTTAGCTTTTTTGATTTTTATCTCACGTGTTGTAATATCTTTTTTGTAATCAATATCATAATTTGGAACACTCAATTTTGCCTTGAGAATTATCTCTTCTGCCGCTTTACGTCCGTCAGCAACTGCTTGAATAATACTTGCCCCTCCCCGAAGTGCATCACCACCGATAAAAAGATTTGGGATTTTAGTTTCATAAGTCCCTTCTTTTGTCTTCAATAAATCAAGAGAAATAAAATCAAATGCAACATCTTGCCCAAATGCAGGAATAATGGTATCCACATCAACAGTAAACTCAGAGTCAGGGATCGCAACAGGCCTTGCCCTGCCACTTGCATCTTTTTCTCCCAATATCATTTTGACATTAACGAGTTGCTTCACTTTACCGTCTTTTGAAATAACTTTTACAGGCGAAACCAATTCCATAATCTTTATATTTTCTTTTTGTACTGCTTCTATTTCCTCTTGGTCAGCCGGCATTTGCTTTATAGTTCTTCTATAAATCAATGTGACATTCCCGTTCTTACCAACCAATCTTTTGGCTGTGCGCGCAGCATCCATTGCCGTATTTCCACCACCTAAGATTATTACATCCTTTCCTATATTCAAATTGGGATTATTCTTTGCTTTATTCAAAAACACCAATGGGTCGAGAACTCCTTCCACATTACTTCCGACCAATATAGCATCTTTTGCTTTTTGAGCTCCTCCTGCAATAAACACAAAATCATTGTTCTTTTGCATACTTTCAAACAACTCTTTATCAACCGAAGTATTATAGCTGATTTTCACTCCTAAACCTTCGATCCGTGCAATGTCCACCATAATAGTCTCATCGGTAATTCTAAAAGCAGGTATCGTACCTTCAACCATACCACCCGGACGTGATTTAGCCTCATAAACCACAACTTCAAATCCGGCTTCCCTCAAATATCTGGCAGCAGATAATCCTGCCGGTCCTGCACCGATAATGGCGGCTTTAACCACCTTATTTAGGTTTTTGACTTTGTTCTTTACTTTGGTATTGCTTGCGTTTTCAGTAACAAAACGCTTAATTTCCCTAATCAAAAGAGAACTATCAAAATTGATTCTTGTACATTTTGACTGACAAACGTGATCACACACAGCTCCTGTCACATTGGGAAAAGGATTTGTAGCTTGTATTACAGAAAAAGCTTTATCAAAATCTCCCTTAGCCGTATGATACATATAATCAGGAATACCTTGGTTCGTTGGGCAAGTATCGACACAAGGAGCGTGGACACAATCAAATTTACCCAATGGTCTTTGTGTTTTTATACTCTTGTCTGCAAGTTCTGTTTTTTTGTATTGTTTATCTTCTAAGACTTCATCTGCATAAGCATTGAGTGTCTTTAAAAATTTGCTATTTCGTTCTTCATTTTTAACAAATGATTCGATAGGCAGATTTTCTCTAAGATTTTCTATATACTGAATAAGCCTTCCATACCCTCCGGGTTTCAGCAAATCTGAACAAACAGTAACAGGAAACAATCCTGAACCGATAATTTTGCTAATATTAAAAGCATTTGCGCCTCCGGAAAATGAAATGTTTAATTTCCCCTCAAACTCATTCTGCAATTTTCTAGCTATATTTACAGAGATTGGATGCAATACACGCCCGCTTGCATACATCATCTTTTCATTAGGAGGAAAAACATCTTTATGATTCAAACTTTCGAGAGTATTTGTCAATTTTATACCGAAAAACACATCGTTATCTTTAGCTTTTTTTATTAATCTGTGTAACATTGGCACAGCATCCTCATACTTCAAATCGTGTTCAAAGGCTATATCAGGAACAGTAGTATCAAATCCTGAATCAGCAATAATTTTTCTCAAATCATCTTTCCCCAACAAAGTCGGATTAAGTTTAATCGCAGTATTAAGCTTTTTTTCTGTAATCAAATAATCACCTATCTGTTCAATTTCTTCGGGTGGACATCCATGCATTGTGGACAAAGTTATATTGTCTGAGAGACGAGGACTGATATCCAGATTTACCACATTGGGATAGATATCTTTTATCTCTTCGATTTTTTGCTTCAATTCAACAGAAGCATCAGCCATTTTACTGAAAAACCATTGTACATTATCATTCATTATTCCTGCATAGTCATACCCTACACTCATATTGAAGATTACACCAGCTTCTTTACTGCTGCCAATATTCAATTTATCTTTAAGAATATGGATAATAATCCAGGCATTGAGATATTGATAAAATGACTGTTCTATTTTTAGCTCTTGAGACCATTCGCAATTATAGCCTTCATCCTGCATATCGATACAAGGTTTTGATACATCCAATTCATCTAAGGTTTGCACCGTTTTCAATTCGATAAACCTTGCTCCCGTGAGCCAGGCTGCAACAATATTTTGAGCCAATTGAGTATGCGGTCCGGCCGCTACACCAAGAGGAGTATCCAATAAATGTCCAAATTGATAGTAATGAAAACTGTCTTCCATTTGAGGTTTGAAAAACAATTCCTCTTGTATTCCTAAAAAGGACTTTTTAGTTTCAAGTTGGTTAAGAGTAATCTCAACTAATTGCCTAAAGTTGACAATTGAAAATCTATCTGACATATAGTATTAATTTTCCACAAATATATGAAAAATAAGATTATTAGTCTATATTAGCTTTTGATAAAAATTAATATGACGAATAAACAAACCAACTGTTCAGCAATAATTCTTGCAGCAGGTCGCTCTAGCAGAATGGGTGAAGCTAAATTTGCTTTGCCGTTTTCAAGAAATAAGACATTCCTTGAAGAGATTGTAGCCCAATATCATACTTTCGGCTGCAAACAAATCGTAATTGTTTTGAACAAAAAAGGATTTGACTACATTAAAAATCACCAATTTAACTTTCCTGATACTATTTTATTGATATCTAATAAATACTTAGAACGAGGAAGATTTTATTCTATCAAACTAGGTGTTCTAAGAATATCATCCGAAAACACAGCTATATTCATCCACAATATTGACAATCCTTTCGTCAATCACAAAGTTTTGAAAAAATTACTTTGGAACAATGATTCTGAATATATCACACCTTCCTATCAAGACAAAGGAGGGCACCCTATTTTAATATCCAAAAACATTGCACAGCAAATTGAATTAGAAAAAGAAAACAATGTAGTCCTTTCAGAATTTCTAAAAAAGTTTAAGAGAAAACGAATAGAAGTAAATGATAAAAACATTTTGGTCAATATAAATACTCCTAAGGATTACCAAAAATGGGAATTTGATCAAAAATAATAAATACCATCGGTCATTGATAAGAGGAGGATGATGAAGCAATTGCAAGATTATCTCTAATCTATTGTTATGTGTGACATTTAATATCCCAATCCTCACAACTTTTGTCTAAAACCTCCTTTTACTTTTTTCTTGATAAAAAAGTAAAACAAAAAATCAAGGCTGTATTCTTTTTTTAACGCTCCAAAATCACTCAAAATTCTAAACGTCTTAAAACTCTCCCGACTTACCCAGGGCTCAAACAATAATCCGTTTTATCTGAATTTTGACCGATGTTGCCATTAAAAAGAATAATGCCAATTTACCTACATCCAAATTTAAGATTTTTTGGCGAAATTTCTACATACTCCTTCTGTACATACCTCCAATCTCAAACAATGCATGAGTTATTTGCCCTAAGGAGCAGAATTTTGCTGCTTCCATCAAAGGAGCAAAAATATTCTCCCCAGCTATGGCCGCAGATTGCAATTTTCGCAACTGCAATTCTATATCATCCTTTTTAGCTTTGTGCAAATTATTCAAAGAATTGATTTGAGACATCTTCTCTTGTTCTGTAGAACGAATCACTTCTTCAGGAATTTCAACCGGAGAGCCTTCTTTTGACAAGAATGTATTAACACCAATTATCGGCAATTCCCCAGAATTTTTAAGAGTTTCGTAATACAGACTTTCTTCTTGAATCTTGCTTCTTTGATAACCTGTCTCCATTGCTCCAAGAACACCTCCTCTATCAGTTATATTGTCAAATTCAGAAAGTACTGCTTCTTCGACTAAATCCGTCAATTCTTCGATAATAAACGAGCCTTGTATTGGATTTTCATTTTTAGCCAATCCCAATTCCTTATTTATTGAAAGCTGAATAGCCAATGCACGCCTAACGCTTTCTTCAGTAGGTGTAGTGATTGCCTCGTCATAAGCGTTTGTGTGCAGTGAATTGCAGTTGTCATAAATCGCGTAAAGAGCTTGCAATGTCGTACGAATATCATTAAATTCTATTTCCTGGGCGTGCAATGATCTCCCCGATGTCTGAATGTGGTATTTGAGCTTTTGAGAACGGGGATTAGCACCGTATTTTTCTCTCATTGCTTTAGCCCAAATCCTTCTCGCCACCCTACCTATAACCGAATATTCAGCATCCATACCATTTGAAAAGAAAAATGATAAGTTGGGGGCGAAATCATCGATATTCATTCCTCGTGCAAGATAATACTCGACATATGTAAACCCATTTGCCAATGTTAAAGCAAGCTGTGTTATTGGATTGGCTCCAGCCTCAGCGATATGGTATCCTGAAATAGAAACAGAGTAGAAATTCCTGACTCCGTTATCTATAAAAAATTGCTGAACGTCTCCCATCATTTTTAGTGAAAAATCAATGGAATAAATACAGGTATTTTGAGCTTGATCTTCTTTTAAAATATCAGCCTGCACCGTACCTCTAACTGATTTCAAAGCAATTTCTTTTTGCTCCTTGTAAACATCTTCAGGCAATACCTGATCTCCGGTTAGCCCTAAAAGCATCAAGCCTAGACCATTGTGCCCATCAGGTAGATCCGTGTTATATCTTGGTCTTTTCAATCCTTTATCGTCATAAACCTCTTTAAGTTTTACTTCAATTAAGTGCTCTAGGTTATTCTCTTTTATATACTTTTCGCACTGCTGGTCAATAGCCGCATTCATAAAATATGCAGTCATTGTTGGAGCAGGACCGTTGATTGTCATAGATACAGAGGTTTTTGGGTCACAGAGATCAAAACCTGAATACAATTTTTTGGCATCGTCAAGACAACAAACATTTACACCGGAGTTGCCTATTTTACCATAAATATCCGGTCTTTTATCAGGGTCTTCCCCGTATAATGTCACGGAATCAAAGGCCGTAGAAAGTCTTTTAGCAGACATACCTCTTGAGACATAATGAAATCTTCGATTAGTCCTTTCAGGAGTCCCTTCCCCAGCAAACATACGTGTAGGATCTTCCCCTGTCCTTTTGAAAGGAAATACACCAGCTGTATATGGGAACTCTCCGGGAAAATTCTCTTGTTTTATCCAATTCAAAATATCGCCCCAATCACTGTATTTAGGAACAGAAATTTTGGGAACTCTACTATGAGATAAAGTTTCACTATAGGTCTTAACTCTTATTTCTCTATTTCTCACTTTGTAAACGAATTCATCCTGCGAATACTTCTGAATTTTTTCATCCCAATTTTTAAGCAAACTCAAATCTTCAGGATGAATTTTTTTAAGCTCTAACTCATACAAACTTTTTAACTCATCCTTTATGTGATTTTCCTTGACCAAATTCATCGCTTTGCTAATCGCATAAATATTTGACGCTATTGTAGCTTGTTCTTTGGCTTTTTTATCATAGACTCTATTATTTTCAGCAATCTCAGATAGATACCTTATTCTTTGAGGGGGTATTATTACAGAGCTTTTGGGACTTGTAAACAGATTTATATCAGAAGAAAGATTAACCCCCTCTTTACTATTAACTAATTTCATGAGATTTTGATATAAAACAGTTGTTCCTATATCATTGAATTGTGAAGCAATGGTACCGTAAATAGGTAAATCTTCATCATCTCCCTCCCATATATTATGATTTCGCCTGTATTGCTTCCTAACATATTTCAACGCATCCAAAGCTCCCCTTTTATCGAATTTATTAATAGCAACAATATTAGCAAAATCCAACATATCTATTTTTTCCAATTGAGTAGGTGCACCATACTCGGGAGTCATCACATAAAGAGTCAAGTCTGCATAATCTACTATTTCGCTATCTGCTTGACCAATACCGGAAGATTCTAGAATTATCAAATCGTATCCAGCATATTTCAATACATTTGTTGCTTCTTTTATATATTTAGAAAGAGAAATATTGGAGCCTCTGGTAGCCATCGAACGCATGTAAACCCTATCAGAGCGCAAGAAATTCATTCTTATCCTATCGCCCAACAATGCTCCGCCGGTCTTTTTTCGAGATGGATCAACCGAAATTATTCCAATTTTTTTATCTGGAAAATCTATTAGAAATCTCCTTAAAATCTCATCTACCAATGAAGATTTTCCTGCACCTCCTGTTCCTGTTATTCCTATAATTGGCGTTTGGCAAGAATTGCATTTAGAGTCGAGATCAGAAATGATATTTTCATATTTATCAGGAAAATTTTCAATTGATGAAATAAATGACGATATAACCGAGCGATCACCTTTCTCCAAATCTTCAAGAGTATAATCCAAGTTTTCACCAACAGCAAAATCGCTTTTCTTCACCAAATCATTAATCATTCCCTGTAGTCCCAATGTCCTTCCGTCATCAGGAGAATATATTTTATTAATACCATATTCTTCCAATTCTTTTATTTCTTCAGGTAAAATGGTTCCACCACCACCACCGAATACTTGTATCTTCTCACCACCATTTTCTCTCAATAAATCATAAATATATTTGAAAAATTCTATATGTCCACCCTGATATGAAGTGATTGCTATACTTTGTACATTTTCTTCAATAGCTGCCTTAACGATCTCCTGTGCAGTTCTGTTATGTCCAAGATGAATTACTTCCACGCCTGTTCTTTGTATAATCCTCCTCATAATATTAATCGCAGCATCATGTCCATCAAATAGTGACGCAGCAGTCAATGTACGAACTTTATTTACAGGTTGATATGGTTTCGCTATTTGCATATTGTGTTGTTTTTAATTAAAATGACGGGCTAAGATACATAAGTTTATTTGAATCTAATAGCCTTAACAGGGTCAATTTTTGAAATTAGAAAACTAGGTATAATTAGACTTAATACAATTATCACAAGAGCGGCTATATTAATCAGCATCAATGACCAAAAATCAAAATATATTGGTGCTTTTGACAAATAATAACTAGCTTCATCCAATTTTATAAAACCAAAATGCTTTTGTAAATAACTTACACCAAGTCCCAATACATTACCCAGAATAAGACCCAAAATAATAATATATGCTCCATGGTATAAAAAGATACGTCTTATACTCCAAGATTTCATCCCCATTGCTTTTAGTATACCAATCATATTTGTCTTTTCCAAAATCAATATTAGCAATGCCGTCATCATATTGATAATAGATACGATTAACATTAAAATAAGTATAACTCTTTCATTGACATTTTGCAATTCGAGCCATTCAAATATCATTTGCTCTTTTTGTTTAATGGTAATAGACTGAACATCTGCCGGCAATAACTCTACATGTATATATTCACTTATCGTGGACATATCTGTAATATTGTCCAAAAAAACCTCAATACCACCAATATCATCTTTTCCCCATCCCAATATATCTCTGAGAAGATTGATATCAACCAAAGCTAATTTTTTATCAAATTCTGCCAGACCGGTATTGTATATACCGACCACCTTAAGCGCTTTTTTCCTTTGGTCACTTTTCTTGAAAAAGTTGCCGATGAGCTTGTCGCCCACATTGAGATTTAGCCTATTAGCCGTGAGTTTTGATATCACTATTTCTTTTAATGCAGAATCAGTTCCAAAAGCTGGAAATCTTCCCTCTGCAAGATAATTTTTCATTCTTTCAAAATCAAAATCCTTTCCAACACCCTTTAATCCAATACCTTCATATTCGGTTTTTGACTTTATTATAGCAGGATAAAGTATGTATTTTTGAGTATGTTTGACGCCGGCAATTGCATTTCTAGTCATACCTTCCTCGTCGATGTACTTAACATCATTAAGCTTTTTTATTTTATCCAAATATTCATCATAGTTTTTCAAAGGAGTGATGCTCAATTCTTCTCCTGAATCAAAGCTAAGTATATCAATATGACCATAAAATCCAAATACTTTATCTGAAATCTCAAATTGAAATCCCCTAATCATAAAAACAGTAATAATAATTACAGCTACACTCAATCCTACTGCTACAATAGCAATTTTTATTATTGTAGATGAGATACTGTTTTTCTCTCCTGAAGCCAATCTTCGTGCTATAAATGATGCCAAATTCATATAAAAAACGAAGATACATTAATTTAATTCAATATTAAAAAAACAAGGTATAAAACAATAATAAGGCTCTTCCATTGTTATACTTATTGAATAAAAATTCAATTATGACCAATACCATAAAACTCTTTTGCTTTTTGATTATTTTTAGTTTTAGCTTGCAATTAGAAGGACAAAGCCATCTGTTATTTGGGGAATGGAAATCATATCTTTCTTTTAAGTCCAGTTCAAAGATATCGGAGACAAAGAATAAAATATTCTGCTCCAACGATATTTCTATGTTTTCTATAGACAAAGAGGATTTTTCCATTGAATTTATCGATAAGATCAATGCATTGGATGATGTAGAGATATTGGATCACAAATATGACCCTTATAATAACCAGTTGATTATTGTTTATAAAAATGGGAATATTGATGTATTGACCGATGAAGATACATACCAAATACCGGATATTAAAAACAACCTGAATTTACTAGGACAAAAGGAGATAAACGATATTTATATTGCAAATGACACCTATGCTTATTTTTCATTTGATTTTGGAGTAACGGAATTCAACTTAAAGACTTTTGATTTTGGATTTACTTGTTTCACGCCATTTCCGGTAAATGGTATTGTACAAAAAAATAATGTTTTGTACATGGGAACAAGTGAGGGGCTTTATTCATTGGAAAAAAATGAAGATAATAATCTAGCAGATTTTTTGCAATGGCAAAAACAATTTGATTTTGCATGCACTGATCTACTCAATTTTAATAATTCAATATATGTTTTATCCGATGAAAATCTTCTAAAACTGAATAATGATAGCTATGAATTAATTTATACAAATGAGGATAATGACTATAAAAGTATATTTGCTAATTCATTTGAAGATTATATTGTCATGGCTAAATACAACGATGAAATCAAAAGGGCAAAAGCTGTTTTTGTAGATAAAAATGATTCTATCAAAGAAATAAATACATGTGCATCGATTATACAGGATATTTTAATTGATGAGAATGACAGGGTTTGGTATACCGATCAATGGCACAATATCAAATGGACGGATGGTATCGATGGTTCTTGCAATGAAATTATTATAAATTCTCCTTATTCAAACGAAAACTGGGATATCGAAACAAACGGAGATAAAATATACATATCTTCAGGTGGAGCAAAGAAAAATAGTTTCGATTACGCCGATACCAGAGCCGGATTTTATATACTGGAAGAAGGAAAATGGGAAAATTATAATCAAGATTCCAATGATACGATAAAGAAAAGAGACATGATAAATTTCTTAACTATCGAACCATCTCCGATTGACGATAGAGTATTCGTAGGAACAAATTATGGTGGTATTCTAGAATTAAACGCCGCTGATGAAAGCATAAAAGTATTCGATAAAGAAAGTACAGGATATAAATTGGACGGAGCACAAGGCAACTATGACCGTGAACGGGTTATTGATATGCAATTCGATAGTGACAATAATCTATGGATAAGCAATTTTTTAGCATTAAAGCCACTAGTCGTATACACTAAAGATAAAAAATGGTACAATTTCAAATTATTGAATAATTCTACAAATGTGGGTGAAATGGAAGTTGATGCCAATGATAATATATGGATTAAAATAGTTAACTCTGGTGTTATTGTTTACAACTATAATGGTACAATCAATGATCCTACTGATGATATTCAAGTCTCTTTGACAAAATCTAATACAAATATGCCGTCAAACACTGTTAATTACATAAAAACTGATCTAGACGGTAATGTTTGGGTTGGAACAGATGCCGGTCCGGTAGTGTTTGAGTGTGCATCTGGTGTTTTTGATGGCTCTTGTAAAGGCTCGATAAAAGTAACAGTACTAGAAGGCATTCCGGCTCATGTATTGGACAAAGTTAATATTACTGCAATCGAAGTCGATGGAGCAAATAGAAAATGGATAGGGAGTTCGAGTGGAGTGTACGTTCTATCTTCATCAGGAGAAGATGAACTGATGCATTTTACCCGCGATAACAGTCCCTTATTTGATGATAATATTACCGACTTGGCATATAATGATGAAACCGGAGAGATCATAATAGGTACTTCGAAAGGAGTATTGAGTTACAAGACAAAAACACTTGAAGGAGCGACTAAAAACAGTAGATATGCTTATGCATTCCCCAATCCCGTATCCCCTGATTATGATGGCCCTATTGCTTTTAAAGGGCTTGCGAGAGATGCAATCGTGAAAATTGTAGATGTAAATGGTCATTTAGTATTTGAGACAAAAGCCTTAGGAGGTCAAGCGATTTGGAATGGGCAAGATCTACATGGTAATAGAGTTGGATCCGGGGTTTATACCGCTTTAAGCACTGGCACTAATAGTTTTGAGCAACCTGAATCTATTGCGGTCAAAGTATTCTTTTTAAGATAGTCTTTCTTAACTAAATATCTTGTGCAAATGCAATTATATGCCCGTCTAAATCCGCAATGTATCCAACTTTGTCTCCCCAATCTCTTTTTTGAAATCTGCTAATTTCTTTTCCTCCTAATTCAATGCCTCTTTGAAGATATTTCTTTGGCTCTTTTACTTTTAGATAAAGTTCGCATCTCGGTATCCAATTTCCCATTTTAGGATGTGGCGTTTTTGAAGATAAGATTTTACTAATTCCATCTTCAGGCATAAGTCCAAATTTTATATTTTCAAAAAGTTCGAATTCCGTCATTCCGGGAACAAATAAAGAAGGTTTAATCTTCAGTAGCTTTTCATAAAAGTAAGTACTCTTTTCTTGATCTTTCACATAAACTATAAATTCTATTCCTTTCATATATCTGAATTATGCTTATTCTGTATTAAGGATAGCAAGTCACTCTATATACAC
>JALVAD010000143.1 GCA_027011385.1 Saprospiraceae bacterium
ATTTGAAGCTGATAATAGTATAAATTTATAATAAATTTCAATAAAAAGTAAAAAATATAAAATATGAAAACAGTATTAATCACAGGTGCATCCAGTGGAATCGGTAAAGAGACAGCTTTTGTTTTTGCAAATAATGGGTATAACCTAGTGTTGGTTGCAAGAAGAATCGAGCGGTTAGAAGCGATCAAAAAAGAAATTGAAGCAAATGGTAAATCGAAAGTAGATATTTATAATTTGGACCTTTCAAAACTCGAAAGTGCAGATTTGCTTTACAATAAAATCAAAGAAAATAGTTTGGATATTGATGTATTGATAAATAATGCAGGATTTGGAATTAATGAAAATTTTATCAATTCCGATATTGATAAAGAAACTGATATGATTTTACTAAATGTGGTGACTCTCACAAGACTTACCAAATTGTTTCTAAAGGATATGGTTAAAAAAGGCTCCGGTCATATTGTTAATATCGCTTCTACTGCCGCATTCCAAGCTATTCCAAAGTTTGCAGTGTATGCTGCGACTAAAAGTTATGTCTTGAGTTTTTCGGAAGCTATTGCTTTTGAATTGAAAGGGACAGGAGTGTCTGTTACCGCCATTTGTCCGGGAGCAACTCAATCTGAATTTGCTAAAGTGTCAAATGCCAATGAGGCGGTATTTAAAAAGAAGCCTGATTCTAAAGATTTAGCTGATTTTGTATATAAGTCAATGAAGAGTAAAAAGATAATCGCTATTCACGGTTGGAAAAATCGTCTGCTTGTTTTGTCTCAAAGATTTTCTCCTCGAAGTATAGTTACAGCAATAGCAGCAAAGATTATGGAATAATTATTTTTAATTTTATCTTTGGCTTTCTGTAAAATTGAAATTATGAACAAATTAAAAAATGTGGCAGTGTTTTGCGGTGCTTCACAAGGTAGAAACGATGTCTATGGGGAAGTTGCTAAGCAAGTAGCAAGATATATGGTGGATAACTATATCACTATGATTAATGGTGGTGGAAGTATTGGCATTATGGGGATTATGGCGGATGAGATGATTAAATTGGGTGGAAAATGTATCGGTGTGATTCCATTGCATCTAAAAAAATTAGAGGTGGCACATAAAAATATGGATGAGATGATTGTCACTCATGATATGGCTTCCCGTATGAAGGTGATTATGGAGATGGCAGATGCGTATATTACTTTACCGGGTGGTTTTGGTACTTTAGATGAGCTTTTTGAAGTGCTTACTCTTAGTCAACTAAATGTTCATGACGGACCAATTGGATTGCTAAATGTCAATGGCTTTTTTAATCCGATATTTGATATGTTTGGTACTATGATCTCTGAAGGATTTCTAGGTGATTATTCTAAGAATATCTTGCTTGTAGATGATGATATTGAAGAACTTTTTGATAAGATGAAAAGCTATAAAAAAGAAGGATTTGCACTTCAAAAAATTGTAACTTGAAATATGCCTCTTAAGATTCGATTGGAGTATTAGAACATAATAAAAAATAAACGGACTTTATAGATGTAGTAAGTCTGAGCGCATTTCATTTTTCGCATTGCGGGTTGATTCTCCTTTAGGAGTCAGAGGCGAAGAATGGGAAAAACAAAAAAATGAAATACACCTGTAAGTCTTTATTCAGAGAAGGCGAAAACTCTTGTGATTAATCGTAGTTCTTTTATTATGCTTTTATGTCTTAGCAATACGTAAGGAAACCTTTGCGTCCGTTGCTGAAGAACAAATAAAATAGCATAGCTATTAAAGAAAACCTTAGTCTTATTTCATGAGTGCCAAACTATTCTAAATCACCTTTCAGAACACATTTAATTTCAATAGGTTTATCAGTAATATTATTGATGAATTCCACTTCTTTGAAGATACCGGTACTATCTTTTGCAAAGAACTTAGCTTTATTTTCTAGTTCAGAATATTTTTTCTTTCCAAGCAATAATTGTCTCATATACAAAATATCAGCTGCAGAAACTCTTTTATCATTATTCAAATCCGCTGCAAAAATTTGTTGCTTAGTAAGTTTTCTCTTACCTAATAAATAATCAGATATCTTTCTAATGCTAGCCATGTTTATTTTTGGACTTGTGTTTTTACCTACTATTAATTTTATTTTGGGTTCTACGGCACTTTTTTTATATGGAAATGAGAAGCTACCGGCTTTATTTGTGGTATCTGCAACGCCATGAGCACCGTTTCCGTAAAGTTCAACATAAATATCATTTACCGGATTATCATTCATATCGGTAATATTGCCTTGAACAGAATTGAATGTGCAAGAACCATGTATTCCGACTCTTACCAAAACATAGGTGAAATCTGAATTTCCTGCTTCATCTATTGCAAAGATTCTTAAAAATTGAAATCCGAGATCATTACAAGTGAATGTTTTTACCGAGTCTTTGATATCCGGAGAATATGAAAAAATAATATCTTCTTTATCAGCACAATTGTCAAATACATCTTTTACAAAGTTTTTTGCTGGATAATCCAGTGAGTCTTTCCCGGGCATTGGCGTAAGATTAAAGGCGGTAGAGAGGTAACAGTATAGTGTTGGTGGCTTCTTATCTATCACCTTGATTGTTTCCATGCAGGTTGATACATTGGCACAGCCATCGAATACTTTCCATTTGATTTTGTGTGTTCCGGTTGGGATATTGTACAAATCCAAACCGGCATTAGCCCCCTCTATTGAGCCTGTAGTGTCTATTTTCCAATCATTATTGAGGTCGAGTTCATAATACCAGGTCAGCTTTGATAACTCGCCGCAATTAGCATCAGTTGCATTTTGTGTCAAAGTGAAACTCGCGCTACAATTAGAGTTAGTAGCATCTATGATTCTTGTTTTACATTCTGTAATTTTGGGAGCGGTTTGATCGACAATCATCAATACTTGCGTATGTTCCCAAATACCATTATTTGAACCTGAATTTGGTTGGTACTCACACCAATCTATTATTCTCCAATTTCGAAGTATCTTCATACAGGCATCATCTGTAAACCTAAAGGTGTCATCTTTAAACGAATGCCCAATTTGATCGCAGAACCCTACATCGTAATCGGGTTCTGAATAAGGAATCACATCACCACAGCTTCCAACCCAATCCTTAGGCCAATTGATATCTCCATTAAATTGATTATTTCTCTCCATTGTAATCCACTGTACACAACTGAACACTCCTAATAGATTGTGCCCTGTCCATATACGCTTTATGATTCCTTCCCTACACTCATCTATCCCTACACTATCAACTTTTGTGTAATAATTAAAATTATTGTTTATATCAGCCGGGTCACCTGTTACATCCAGATTATTATAGTCTTGACAACAGCTAATGGTGATATCGTCAGGACAAACAATTTGTGGATCGGGTGGGGTAGAGGCAGATATAAAAACAGTAGTTAAAGTAATTAGGGTATAAAGTAAGAATAATTTAGCTTTCATATATTAATTATTTGAAATTATAAAAAATATGACTGT
>JALVAD010000144.1 GCA_027011385.1 Saprospiraceae bacterium
GTATAAAATATAGTATTTTGAAAATATTTAAATTGACTGAAATAACAAGATAGCTTTTGTTTTTACTTAAATAAACAAACTGTATAAATAAGAGGGATAGTAAAAATGATAAGTTGGTATGGGCGATAAGTCTAGGTAGTTTAAGTATATTTGCAAAAAACAATAGATATTCTAGATTGGCATGAATTATATTGATTATAACATACATATATGTGTATGATTAAGAAAAATCATCAGATATATATAGGGTTACATGGGGGCTGGATTTTTGTATCTTTTGTAAAACATAAAATAATAAACACATGAAATTTAAATCAAAAGTTGAGAAAGCTTTTTACGAAAAACAAGAAAATAAAACTATAAGTACAAAAACTCCTTATATTAGAGTTGAGAATTTTCCAAAATTGGGCTTATTGACATCGTTAAGGTTTTTGGAGTGGGTGAGTGATAATCCCAATGGGGTTATAAGCCTTCCTACCGGAAAGACTCCTGAGCATTTTATAAAATGGACACAATTTTTCTTGGATAATTGGAATGATCCCAAGGCGATAAAATTCAGGAAAGGAAACGGATTGGTGATTGAGAAGAAACCGGATTTTAGAGGACTACATTTTGTTCAAATAGATGAATTTTATCCGATAAATCCAAAACAACACAATAGCTTTTATAATTATGTAAACCGGTTTTATATTGATGGGTTTGGTCTTGATAGGAGTAAAGCACTTTTGATAAATTCAGATGAAATTGAATTATATGACGGTTTGAAATACGATGAAGTATTCCCGGATCTAAAAGTTGATTTGTCACTCAGATATAGAGAAGCGAAGAATGAAATGGAAAATATTCAAAAGGAATCAATTTATAAAATAGATCAATGGTGCAATCAATACGAAGACAAGATTGATAAATTGGGAGGTATTGGGTTTTTCCTAGGAGGAATTGGTCCTGACGGGCATATAGCTTTTAATATTATGGGGTCTGATCATAATTCAAGCACAAGGTTGACACCAACTAATTTTCCAACTCAGGCAGTAGCAGCCTCAGATTTGGGAGGCATTCAAGTGTCAAAGAATAGATTGGTAATTACTATTGGACTAAAAACTATTACTTCTAATCCTGATGCTGTTGCGATTATATTTGCAGCAGGAGAGGCTAAAGCAAATGTGATTAAAAATGCTTTGGAGAAAGATGGAAATGTATTATATCCGGCTACATCTTTGCAAAAATTGGATAATGCAAGGTTTTATATTACACAAGGAGCAGCTATTGCTTTGGAAGATTCTATTGATTTTTATTATAAGCATGGGGAATGGACAAATCAAAAAATTGAGAAGGCAATAATCGATTTATTGTTGAGAAAAGATAAATATGGCTATAATATCACAGAGGATGATTTGAAAAATGATAAGTATACAAGCCTTATTCCAAATGTGAGTTTAGATACGGTTAGACGGGTAGAGAAGAGTATTAAGAATAAGATTGCAAATGGAATGCAGAAAAAAAATGATACTAATTTTTATCACACAGGACCTCATCATGATGATATACAACTCGCTATTTTACCGAGGATAGTTTATGATGTAAGGGAAGCTAGTAATAATTTTGATTTTACTGTGATGACTTCGGGGTTTACTGCTGTGACCAATCAGTTTGTTGAGGACTACTTAAATAAAACATTGGATTTGATATCTTGCAATAAGATACAGATGATATATTATCCTGATTTTTTCTCAAAAGGCTATAAATTGAAAATAGACAAAGACATTAATCATTTTCTTAATAAAGTAGCGGCACAGGATAAAGAGGGGCAGAGTAGGGCAGTCGCTCATAGATTAGTTCGAATAATAGTCACTATTTTTGAAGTTCGCTCTATAGCTCAGCTATTGGAAAGAATAAATCTGGTTTTAGGTGAGATTAGAAACAGTTACGATGGACAAAAAAACAGTCCAGAAATACAATCTTTTAAGGGAATGATAAGGGAATTCGAGGAAGAATTGGTATGGGCGCATTATGGCATCGGTACAAAGAATATACATCATCTTCGCTTAGGTTTTTATAAAGGTGATATCTTTACGGAAGTCCCTAAAAGGGAAAGGGATGTTTTACCGATTTTGAAGCAATTGCAAGAACTTAAACCTGATGTGATTTCTTTAGCTTTTGATCCTGAAGGAAGCGGACCTGATACTCACTACAAGGTACTTCAAGCGATAGCGGAAGCTATTAGATTATGGGGGAAGGAGAAAGATTTAAGCAAATTGAAAATAATCGGATATAGAAATGTATGGTATCGGTTCCATCCTGCTGATGCAAATGTTTTTGTCCCTGTATCACTAAATACTATGGCAGAATTAGATGATTCTTTTTCAACATGCTATATGACGCAAGTTGATGCTCCGTTTCCAAGTTATGAATTGGATGGTAAGTTCAGTACTCTTACACAGAGGATTTGGGTGGAACAACGAAGAATGGTTCAATTGATTTTGGGTAAAAACTATTTTTATTCAAATGACAATCCTAGGATAAGAGGTACTCATGGGTTTGTGTTTTACAAGGAGATGGAAGTCGAAGAATTTTTAAGTCATGCAAGAGACCTTGCTAATATGATGGAAGGAGTGATTTAACCCGCATTATTCACAGGGTATCGTAGTGAGAGTTCAAAATAGCAATAGTAAAGGGAAGCGCAGGAAATTTTTGCCGAGTAAATGTACACCCATTTTTGAGGTATAAAATTTTTAAGCATTTCCTTTAATAGCAGGTAGTTTGAGCTCGTAATAGAAATATCTGTGAATAATTCGGGTTAAGCTTTGAACATTCGTTTCCAAATACTTGCTTTATCCTTTTTTTCATTCTTTTTGTAATATTCCTCAATTGAATGAATCTTAGGTTCACTGTTGGTCTTTTTGAATAGGCTTTTGAGACACGGAGTTATCTCTAAAAGTACTTTGTCTTCGTGACTTAAAGCTTTACTTAATGTGTTTATATTAAAATTTTTGACTTTTATTATTTCAGCAATTTTATTAAATGATAATAAAGTAAGAATGCTTAATAATTTTCTACCTGCGTGTTCGTTGATTCCACTTTTTCTTACCAGTAAATCCAATAACTCGGAATATTTCTTGCCAAAAAACAAGTTTGAAATATAATTTCCTTTATCTAATAACTTAGATGTTTTGTCTTGTTCTTTAATAGCTGATACAAAGCTATGTGTATTGTGATAATTAATTCTTTGTTTGTTTATAATACCAAGAATACTGTCAGCTCCTGAATTATTTTTTCCGATTTGAGTGATTCCCCCTAGAATTCCCGGCAAAAAAATATCAATAGCTTTGTTCATGTCATCTATTGATACTCTCAATATATTTGCGAGCTCCTCCGACACGGAATCTGTAATATCCTCTCTTACTTGAATTAGTAAATTCATTTATTAAAAATTGTTGTAATATTCAAATATGTTTCATTTTTTAGACTGTGCAAATA
>JALVAD010000145.1 GCA_027011385.1 Saprospiraceae bacterium
TTATTACTCTTGCAATCGATAAATAAACAGATTCTGATTCTTCCTGATTTTGAAGTATTTGATGAATTTTTCTTTCATCGATATCCATTCGATATAGATGATTGAAAAACAACTCCATGTTTGTTTCCATAAGTTCGGCAACTCGTTCAGCAACAATAGTTAAAAAATCCGAGTCTAATTTGGCTTTAGGGACTTGATCTGAAAACTGTGTGTTAATAATCGATTTTATTTCTTCAAATTGTTCTATCATCTTTCAGGTGTAATGTAGTAAAGGGAAATTAAAGCTTATCAGCTATTTCTAATAATTCTTCTATATATTTTCGGGAATTTGACAATCGAGGAACCTTATTTTGACCTCCTAGTTTTCCTTTTGATTTCATCCAATTATAGAAAGTACCTTTTGGTAATGGAGTAATTTTTAATTCTTGCAAAGCCATACTGTTATATCTTTTGGCTTCGTAATCCGAATTAATGCTTTGCAAAGCCAAATCCAAATCTCTTTGGAATAAACTCAAATTCTCGGGTTTTTGCACAAATTCTATTAACCATTGATGTCCTCCTTTGCTATTATCATTCATAAATATAGGACCAACAGTATATTCCTGAATAGCTACATTGTGTTTGTCCTGAACTTGACTTAAAGCTTTGTCTGTATTTGAAACCATTACTTCCTCTCCAAAAACATTTATAAAATGCTTTGTTCGTCCTGTAATTTTAATTTTAAAAGGTGAAATAGATGTAAACATTATAGTATCACCTACGATATATCTCCACAATCCTGAATTGGTACTTATTATCAATACATAGTTTTTGTTAAGTTCTACATCTTTAAGAGAAATCACTTCGGGATTGTCACTTCCATATTGGTCAAAAGGCATAAATTCATAAAAAATCTGACTATCCAGCAATAATAGCATATCATCATTATCCAAGTCAAAATCATTCTGAACTGCAAAATACCCCTCCGAAGAGTTATAAACATTTACATAAAGAAAATCGCTTTTGGGTATCAACTCTTGAAATTGTTTTTTATAAGGAGCAAAATTGACTCCGCCGTGCATAAAAGCCTCGAGATTTGGCCAAACTTCAACTAAATTAGATTTTCCTGTTTGTCTTAATACTTCTTTGAAAAACACCAATAACCAAGATGGTACACCACCAAATATAGCAACATCTTCTTTACTCGCTATTTCAGCCATTAAAGGAATTTTTTTGTTCCAATCTGCCATAATTGCTACTTCCTTATCAGGTGTATGAAACGGTCGTCCGATTATCGGCATTTTATCCATCATCAAGGCTGAAATATCACCTATTTTCACATCAAGATTTTCTGCATATTGGGTAATACTACCTCCCATTACGAGATTTTTTGATGCAAATAGTTTTGAATCCGGATTGTGTTTATATAGAATTGATACAGCATCCCATGCACCTTTAATATGGCATTCTTTTAGGTTTTCAGCCGATACCGGTATAAATTTACTCTTATCTTCTGTCGTTCCAGATGATTTTGAAAACATATTTATTTCACTTGGCCAAAGTACATTCTCCTCTCCAAGCATCATCCTGTGTATATAGGGTTTTAGGTCATCATATCTGGAAATAGGAACATTTTTTTTAAAATCTTCGTATGTGTTTACCTTATCGTATCGATATTTCAAACCCCATTTGGTATATTGTGCATTTGAAATAAGGTATTTGAAAATATACTCTTGAGTCTCAAAAGGATATTGTATAAAGCGACTTATTTTTTTGTATCTTAGCTTTAAATACTTCGCAATTATTTTATTAAATATTTCGCGCACTTATGTTTTCCGGTTTTGTGATTAATCTATGCCAAAAGTACATTTTTATTTGCAATAAACAACATTCTTTTGGTATTTTTAAACCTCAAGTATAATATTTATGTTATCCTAATATTGTTGAAAAATTAACTAAAACAGGTGGCAAATAGTTAATCCGTTAGTTACTATATACTAAGATATAATTAATAAATATATAAATGAATATTAGAAAAAAGATAGAATTGATGGCTCCTGCCGGAAATTTTGAAGCCTTAAGGGCTGCTATTGATAATGGGGCAGATTCCATCTATTTTGGTATTGAGCAAATGAATATGAGGGCTAATTCTTCCAGAAATTTCAAATTAGAAGAGCTTAAGGAAATTGCGGATATTTGCCATAAAGACAATGTAAAAGCATATATGACTCTGAATACAATCGTCTATGACCATGATTTGAAGTTGGTAAAAAGTTTGGTTGATGAAGCCAAAGTAGCGGGTATAGACGCAATTATCGCAATGGATCAGGGGGTAATTAATTATGCAAAAAAGGTTGGGGTATCTGTTCATATCTCTACACAGTTGAGTATTACTAATGTCGAAACACTAGAGTTTTATGCTCAGTTTGCAGATGTGATGGTTCTTGCAAGAGAGCTTAGTATGCGACAAATAAAACATATTTGTAGTGAAATAGTACGGAAAGATATTCGTGGTCCATTAGGTAATTTGATTAAAATAGAGGTTTTTGCACACGGAGCGTTATGCATGGCAGTATCTGGAAAATGTCATATGAGTTTGCATACGATGAACTCATCTGCTAATCGTGGTGCTTGCTTGCAAAATTGTAGGAGAAAATACAAAGTAATCGATCTTGAAGACGGACACGAATTGGTCATAGATAACGAGTATATAATGTCGCCAAAAGATTTGGCTACAATTGATTTTCTAAATAAATTGGCTGATACGGGAATAGATATTATCAAACTGGAAGGTAGAGCCCGCTCTCCTGAGTATGTTGCAAGAGTCACAAAAGTATATAGAGAAGCTTTGGATTCCGTATACAATGATACATTTACTCAAGAAAAAGTTGGGGAATGGTTCGGAAGACTGGAAACTGTTTACAATCGTGGTTTCTGGGGCGGATATTATCTTGGAAAAGAACTTTTGGGCGAATGGACCAATAAATCCGGCTCCAGCGCCACTGAAACTAAAGTGTATCTTGGAAAAGGAATTCACTATTATCCAAAAGCCAAAATAGCACACTTCAAAATCGATAGTCAATCATTGAAAGAAGGAGACAAAATACTGATTACAGGTCCAAATACCGGAGTGGTAGAAGCAACCGTCGGAAAAATAATGGTAAATGAAGTATTTGTAGAAGAAGCAAAGAAAGGAGAAGAGTGCACCTTTCAATTAGATAAAAAAATAAGAAAATCCGATAAATTATTTAAAGTTATTCCGGCGTAAATGGTAGTAATAACACATCAGAGAGAAAAATGTATCGGTTGCAATTACTGTGTAGAAGAAGCACCATACAGATGGGCTATGTCTCACAAAGACGGTAAGAGTATTTTGGTTGATGGAATTGACAAAAAAGGGTTTTTTACAACTAGAGTATTCGATGATGAATATGAAGATAACCTAAGAGCTGCCGAGTACTGTCCTGTGAGTATTATTCATGTCAAAAAAAT
>JALVAD010000146.1 GCA_027011385.1 Saprospiraceae bacterium
ACTTAAACCAGCCCACTTAAACCCATTTTAATAATTATAGTATTTATTTTTATAGGGCACCTAAAAAATGAAATATTATAAAAAAATAATTTACTTTTGGGATTTATTTAGTTCACATAAATACGATTAAAAAAATGAATTCCAATAAATATGACCAAAGGGGTGTTTCAGCTTCTAAATCGGAAATTCACGATGCAATACAAACTTTAGACAAGGGCTTATATCCAAATGCATTTTGTAAAATACTTCCTGATATTTCCGGTAAAGACTCTGACTTCGCAAATATCATGCACGCTGATACAGCAGGCACAAAAACTGCCTTAGCATACATTTATTGGAAAGAGACAGGAGACTTAAGTGTTTGGAAAGATATAGTTCAGGATGCAATTGTGATGAATATTGATGATATTGCTTGTGTTGGAAGTGTCAGCGATATAATTATTTCATCTACGATTGGTCGCAATAAGCATTTGATACCAGCTGAAGTAATATCAGAATTGATCAATGCCAGTCAGTCATTTATTGATAAAATGAAAGAATATGGGGTAGATCTTTATCTAGCCGGTGGTGAAACAGCTGATGTCGGAGATATCGTTAGGACAGTTGATGTTGGGATTACAGCTTTCTCTAGAATAGCAAAAAAAGATTTAGTTATAAATGATATAAAAGACAAAGATGTAATTATAGGTCTTGCTTCATTTGGCAATTCGACTTATGAAGATACTTATAATAGTGGCATGGGAAGCAATGGATTGACCTCTGCAAGACATGATATTTTCAGCAATATATACAGTAAGAAATATCCTGAAAGTTATGCTGAGCAAACAGTGGATAAATATATTTATTCCGGCTCAAAACTTCTAACTGATACTATAAGTGTACAAGGCTTGGATATTCCATTAGGAAAATTTGTATTATCCCCTACCCGTACATATCTCCCCGTACTCAACAAGATTTTAAAATCTTATCGGCAAAATATTAATGGAATTATTCATTGTACAGGTGGAGCTCAGACTAAGGTCATGAAGTTTGTTAATAATAAGAGAGTAATCAAAGATAATCTTTTTGAAACTCCGGAATTATTCAAATTAATCCAAAAAGAAAGCAACACCGGTTGGAAAGAAATGTATGAAGTGTTTAATATGGGGCATAGACTTGAAATCTATTTACCTGAGAAGTTTGCTCAAGGCATTATTGACATTGCTAATATGTTCAATATCGAAGCAAGACTTATAGGAAGAGTTGAAGACAATACTTACAATGAGCTCGTAATCAAGTCTGAAAACGGTAAGTTTATATATTAATCCCCAAACAAACCCTTTTCATTCCTTTGATGTTTTTTATCAACAGGTGGCTCTTCGAATTTTTGATTAAAAACCTTGTCGATAAAATCCCAATATTTGCCATTCCATTTGTAACCATGATACGAACCATCAGGAACGTTAGTCAAATGCAATTTCCCCTTCATATCAGGAATCATTAGACTAATGGTATGGTCGAAAATTATCATATCCTTATTAGGATTATAGTTTAATGATGAAGCAGCAGTTGAAGCCGTTCTCAGCGCAATAAGCGTTTTAAATCCGGAAATAGTATCTTTAAATATTTCTTTGCCAAAATGCACACTTTTCTTTTCCAATTCAATGGGCATAGCAACTTTCACTTTTTCATGATCTCCTATTAATTTATATCCGAAAAGTATATATCCGATATCGTCACCTCTATTGTAATTAATTATTTTGTAATAAATTTGTCCATACCAATCATTATCGCTGAAAGTACTATACTCCAAGTCAGAAATATCTTCTTTATTATCCAATAATCTAAAAACTTCACCTGATTTTAGCTGTAAATAACCGAAATACTCTCTTTCTGTATTAGATTTAGTCAATTGCCAACTAAACACCCTAAAACTAGAGTCAGATGCAACAAGTTTTGATATCCATAACAAAGAATCAAATGGGTACTCAAATGATTTTATCTCATCCAAAGCAACCTCAAACAATGATCTAAATTTTTTATTAGCAAATTTTCTATGCTCATATTGATCTGCATTGACTAAATAATCACTATACCTTGCCATTTGCTTTTCAATAGCTGGTAAATCTTTCTGCGCAAATACTCCTGCTTCAAAGGATAAAATAAATAATAATATTAGAGTGATTTTCATAGATTACAAGTGATTTTGTTCTAGGAAAACGAAAATAATTATGAGAAATTGTGTGAATGTTGCGATGTTGCGAATGTTTGCGATGGGGGCGAATGTTGCGAGGCGTGCGAATTTTGCGACGAGTGCGAGTTATTACAGAGACTGAAGAAATTCGACCAAATTAATATTTTTTTCTAGGTTGAACTTTTTGCGCAATCTATATCTTCCCATTTTAACAGAGCTAACTGAAATCGCTTTTTTTGCCGCAATTTCTTTATTGGATAATCCTAGTCGAAAAGAAGCGGCTAAATATTTTTCATTTTTAGTCAATGGTCCAAATCTGGATTCCAAATTGCTAAAAAAATCTTGATTAACTTTGTCAATATCATCTTGCTTTAAAGAAAGTAAATCTCCTACACTTAAATTTGAGTTACAAAATTTGATAATGTTTTTGACATCTTTCTTAATCGAGCCAGAAACGGTATCTTTAAACTTTTCTAACTTAGCAATTAATTCAGTATGAAATTCATTTTTATTACTCATTTCCAGAGAAAATGAAGTCAAATCATTTTTTTTGTTCTCAATTTTTTGTTTAAGTGCAATAGCTTCAAGATTTTTATTTTTCAATTCAGCTTTAATCAATTTTTCTTCAATATTCTTTATCCTGAGCTTCCCTATTACTCTATAATAATAAACGATAATCAAGATAAGCAGTATAATCAGAATACTTATTATAATAAAAATCCTCTGATACCGTATTCTTGCTTTGTATTTAAGTTCTTTAATCTTAATATCTGCAATTGTCAATTTCCGTTTTTGCTTCTCCAAATCATAGGCTACTTCCAAATCAGCAATATGCTGCTGAGTAGATTTAGCTATAGCTTTTTGTTCATATTCATGATATTTTTTGTATGCATTAAAAGCTTTTAGATTATCTCCCAAATCACTATACAATCCTGATAAATCTTGATATGAAATTGATGCTGTTTTATATTGACGAAATTTATCAGCATAATAAAATGAAGAATCATAATATATCAAAGCAGAATCAATCATTCCCATTTTTTGATAAGCAAATGCGATATTTCCACAATTCTCAGCAAAATATACCGAATCATTATTAACTCTGTTATAATTGTATAATTCAATAAAGGCTTTTAATCCTTCTTTCGATTTACCTATCAACGTATATGCAATACCTATATTAGCATTAGCAGCATAATAATTTCTGGTTTCACTTAATAATTTCATTATTTTTTTTGCATCAATCCAATATTTAATAGCTTTACTATAATCGCCCCTATTCATATAAAGA
>JALVAD010000147.1 GCA_027011385.1 Saprospiraceae bacterium
GTACTATTTACAAAAACTTTTTGTCCTATTTGACTATTTAGTTGGATGGACATCAATGTATTTCCCCATTCCCAAATATCATCATTTTTCAGAATTATCAAATCATTATCCTTTGATTTAAACTCTTGAGAGTTATTTCGAAAATCATCAATCCCTTTATATAGATTAAAATATAATCGATTTCGCTTATTCAACTCAAAATTCAATTTCATATTAAGATCATAAAAATAATATGAAAAGCTTTTCTTTCTTGTTTCATTACTTAATACCGAAGAAAACGCCTTGCTCCAAATATCGAGATAAGTTCTTCTGAAACTAACCAACATCGAACTTTTGTTATCAGAAATTGGACCTTCTAAAACACCTTTGACTGTAAATATCCCAACATCAAATTCTCCTCCTAATTTCTTTTTGTTTCCATCTCGTGTTCTTACATCCAAAACGGATTCTAATCCACCTCCATATCTAGCAGGAAAATCTCCTTTCAAAAACTTTGCTGTTTTTATAATACTAGAATTAAATATTGAGAACAATCCAATAGCATGCTTAGCATTATAGACAGGCACACCATCCAATAGCATTATATTTCCTCCAGTATTTCCTCCTCTTACATGCATTCCCCCAAATCCATCAGCTCCGGTTAATACACCAGGTTTTACATAATTATATCTAACAATATCATCTTCTCCACCAATATGAACCATTTTTTCCAAACTTTCAATTTTTATCTTTTGGGGTTCGTAAAATTCCAATTTTTTAAAGCGGGATTTAGATTCAGTTATTATTATTTCTTCTAATATTCTATCAGGTTCTCTTCCCAAATTAACATTTAAACTACCTTTATTCATGTCCATTAAATCCACAGTCAATGTTTTGTATCCAAGGTAAGAAAAGACAACAGATGTATCATTCTTATTGAGTTTCAAACTATAAAATCCATAGTCATTACTCACAGTTCCAGTCTTGGAGACAGGTAAATATACAGAAGCATAAACTAGTTTTTCTCCTGATTTTTTATCCGTTATATAGCCGTAAAGTATATAATCTTTCGCCGTTTCTTTCTTAGGCAAATACACAACTATTTGATTATTTAAAACAGCATACTTCAACTTTGTACCTTTAATCAAAAAGTCAAGGACTTCCTTAAGAGTATATCCGGGAGCATAAAGACTAATCTTTTTTTCCGGAACATCAATTATATTGAATGCTATATTAACCTTAGTTGCTTTACTTAAATCTACCAACGCATTTGATAAATCCCTATTTACAATTCTGAATTTCACTTTGTGTAGGAGCAAACTGTCCTGAGCACCTACTGTGTCAACAAACGATAAGATAATAAAGATAAATACCCCAATTATTTTTCTCATAGCCAAATTATTCATTGTTTATGCTTCAAAAACAATACCAATTTGTCCATTAATTAGATTTATGACAGGATATGACAAAAAAAACAATAGCATTTTCAAAAATACTATTGCTTTTAAACTTCATTAATAATTAATTATCGTTCTGTAATATATTAGTCACATGTTACTTTATACTCTCCTTTTTTAGTTTCAACAAATGAAAGTCCGTATAGCTTTTTAATAATGGAGAAATAATCATTTATATTATATCCTGCAAATTGAGGTGACGTAAAGCCTCGCATAGAATTAATTTCGTTACAATCAGAAGTGATTTTCACTCCAAAATAAATTGATAACCTGTCAAATACTTTATTTAGAGATGTATTATTAAATATCAAATAAGAATCTTTTGTATTTATCTTGAAATTTTTCTTTTCTATTTTTTCAAATTCTTTTTTTGAATAATTATAGAATGCTCCCATTCCTTTAGTTAAAACTATTTTCTCACTATTTCTTTTAGAAAATTTCACAGTTCCAGTGAAAACATCTACCTCTAATCCATCTTCTTCAGTAGTAACCTGAAAAGAAGTCCCCAATACTTCAATCTCAAACCCTTCAACATTTACTATAAAAGGATGTTCTTTATCTTTTGCTATTTCAAAAAATGCATCTCCTTTAAGCCTTACGACTCTTCTTTCTGCGTTATGATCTACTTCAATCGTTAACTGAGCATTTTTATCAGCCCATACCTCTGTATTGTCTGAAAGCTTATAAACCTTTACTGAGGATTCTTCATCTTTAGAAATCACATCAATACTACTTAAAACAGAATCAGATTTCACTGAATCAAAATCAAAGTTCTTAAAAATAACTATAGAAGCAACAAGTAAAACAATAGCTGCTGCCACTGACATAAGTCTTCTAAGACCTATTCTTCTAACTTTTGGATCAGAAACTTTCGTGTTTTTTGCTATACTCTCATCGATTGATGCAAATAATTTGGCTTTTGCATTTGCTTTATTGAATTTTCTTATAGAGCTATCATCTTTTTTGCTATTCTCCCACAAAAAGCTAATATCATCAACTAAGTTACTGTCTTTGATGCTTTTATTTTTCAAGACATCAAAATCCATCAACTCCTCTTTTGAAGCTTGACATGTCAAAACTTTGTGAATTAATAATATTTTCTTTTCTTCTTTCATAATCTATACATCTTCAAGACAAGATTTTTCTCTCCCCCCCCTATTCATACATTACTTTTTTTCTAAGAATTTTTAACGCTTTTCCAATTTGATTTTCCACAGTCTTAACTGATATATCCAACTCGGTAGAAATTTCTTTATATGTCAATTCATTTTCTCTACTCAAAATAAAAACTTCTTTGCATCTTGGGGGCAATTCTTCTATACTTTTAGAAATTATCTCCTCTAGTTCTGATAACTCTGAAATATTTGGTTGAATAACACTTCTTTCAAGTTCTAAATCAGAATCAACATCAGTAAAAATCTTTCTTTTTTTTATTTTATTCAAAGCTCTATTTGCGGCAGCTCTTCTCAGATAACTCTTTAGCGAAATATTAATATTTTTGAGATGTTCATGCTTATTCCACAATTCCAAAAATAATTCCTGAACAGTATCTTCAGACTCATCAACATCTTTTAATATAAAATACACTTGCCCTGATAAATAATCGTAGTATTTATCAAAAAGTTCTTCCAATCCTTTTCTAGGATTCTTTTCAAAAAGAGATAATATCAGACTATCATCCAAAGCAATTCTATTTATTCCTTTTTAATATCTCGGTCTTTTCACCAAAATACCTAACAAAACTTTGCATTTCATTAGCTAACTCAGTGTTTTTAGTCGCTCTATGATACATATTAACAATAGAATTCAAGGTTTGAAAAACAAACCTATCCATTTCTATTACTTGCATTTCTTTTGTCCAAAGATCCAATTCGATTGTATCTCTGCTCTCCTTATCAAACATACTTAGAAAAAAAGCTTTGGAGCTATTGAAATTTTCGCTATTTGCTCCATTTTCTGCACTCCACTTTATTTCCTTAGGAAATTTATTCTCATCTAATTTTGTTTCAATTATAATTCTATTG
>JALVAD010000148.1 GCA_027011385.1 Saprospiraceae bacterium
CCCGGTATATAAAGCAAAACTGGCATCTGCTAAATCGGTAACTATATCTGCAATTTCAGCATTTGCATCTGTACTAAACATATACCATACACTACTCATCGCATTGTCATTAAAATCGCAACCTCCATCATTGAAATTATCCGAACATGCTCCAGTATTCTCTCCCTGATTATCCACCTGCTGACAACTGGATGCTATTTCTCCAAAGTCTCCTGCTCCTGCACATACATCATTCACAACACTAGTGACAGTTTCCGTCGCAGTGATACTAAAATCTCCTTCTTCTCCCTCTATACTTCCTACCGCTAGTATAATAGTCTCTCCAGGATCAATACAGCCGATATCAAATGAATTATCGAGAATGTTACAACCCGGACCGGAAGCTATTCCATTAAAAGGAGCGCCTGAACAATCACTTACATATGCTGCAACACTTATCTGAACAGCAGAAGTAGTATTATTTGTAGCTGTGCTACTTGCTATTGCCACATTAAGATCAATTGTATTCGCATTATTATTGGTATAAGAATAATATACCTCATGAGATGTGGCATCCAATGTACAATATACCAATTCTCCATTTGCACAAAATGTTGATCCTTCAACTGCTGTTCCTGACACTAAAGCCACAGCATCTGCACATAAATCATTAGCCGGAACACTCGCATCTGAAGTAGCGGTAAAACTACCACTTCCATAAACCATTACCCAATATATGGTCGTAGGATCTGCCAATACATCAGTCAAAGCTGCATCTCCTGCACATCCCAACTCGGTCAAAGTAGCACAATCAGGACCTGTCCACACTCTAAATTCAGACCCTGTAAAATCAAAAGTATTAACGGCTGAGGATGCTACAAAATGATACCATACTCCATCAACATCAGCCCCTGTGCAATCTTGTTCTCCTCCACAGGCATTGGCATCTGCTGCACCTGTGACTGTCGCTGAACAAGTTAGCGTTCCTCTATCCTCTGCATCTATACAATCATCATTAGCTACATCTAAAACCCCTTGATCAATATGAACTGTATAACCACCATAAAGAGGTGCACTATTTCCCGATTCTATATATAAAACATCGCCAACATTCAGACATGTTGCATTTGCAGTAACATCATCACCTGAGCAATCGTTTAATAAGACTTGATAAATAAATGCAGGATTCAATGAACCTGTAACAACAGCTGTAATATCAACAGTCAAATGGTCTGTCTCTCCTCCTGCTCCGGCAACTACAGTATAAGTTGTCCAAATCGTACCTGATGTTCCGGGTGAAGGCGGATTTGAAGAGCAACTGTTGTCCAAAACATTATCTCCTTGAAAAATTTCCTGCAAAGCACCTTCACAAACATCTTCTCCTTTATCTATAGTGATAGTAAAACTTCCCTCATGTCCATTTTCCAGTGCCATAGATATATAATAAGTTGTCCCGGCAGTAAGATTGACACAATCCGAAGTAATGTCAAAGCCGGTCGTAATATCCCCAACATCTGTTTGAGCTCCCGGACAAGTTCCGGATGTAGGATCCCAACCTACACTAAGATCACCTGTAGCACCACTTCCACTAGCTTCAAAATGAATATTGTAGTATCCATTATTGGCAACTGTAAATGCATAAAATCCTGTTTTATAAGTCCCCGCAGCAAATGACGCTGTAGCATCGTATGAGCCATCATCAGTAAATGTAGTTGGAATTGATCCGGAAATACTATATGGTATCGCACCTGCTGCAATATTATCAATATTTGATCCTGCTGTTGCACAATCATCATAAAACTGCCCAAAAGCATTAAAGGTTAAAAAAGAAAAAATAGCAATAAGTATAAAATTCTTCATTTTATAAGTTTTTAATATATTACAAAAATTGTAAATGGGAGCAGTGTAACGATATCCTAAATAACTTTGGGAGATATAAAAAACAAGGATACCCACTCACTTCAACGCAAAAGTAAAACAAACTATCCACAATTCCAACAAATTTAATAATAAAAAATAATTACATTATAAAGGCAAAAAGCACTTAACAAGCAGTTCGCGAAATATATTGTTTTATTATAATTTTTAACAATATTATATTTCATAGATAGCATTAATAGCGACTAAATACGAAATTATATTCTTAGCAAAATGACATCAAAGATATCAAAAAAGATTAAAAATATTTTAACTAAACCCAAGACTCGGAAGCTCGAAGAGATTCCGAAGCTGATTTAGTATTTAATCCGGCTTCACAATCTTCCTGCGTCAGCTTGCGAGTCCTACGCTTCGTGTTTAAAAGAGATTCCGAAGCTGATTTAGTATTCATTCCGGCTTCACAATCTTCCTGCGTCAGCTTGCGAGTCCTACGCTTCGTGTTTAAAAGAGATTCCGAAGCTGATTTTTGAAGCCAAACCCAAGATTCTGAAGCTGACAAAAATTAAACTAATGACTTCTAAAGAGAATTTTATTCTTAATAAAGCCAGCTGTTAAAACTATCTTTGTTTAAAATATTATTTGGTTACATTCTAAATACTTAATCTTCAAATGTTAATTTATATCAAAAACATTGAAAATAAATATAAAATTTTGTATTTTTGCAGAATTGTATCGAACTTTAACACAAACATTAATATTATGAAGAATAAACTTGACAAAATAGATTTGCAGATTCTTAAAATTTTACAAGAGAATAGTAAAATTACTAACCTCGATTTATCCAAAAGCATTGGACTATCACCGGCTCCAACATTGGAAAGAGTAAAAAAACTTGAAAAGACCGGAGTCATAAACAGTTACCATGCTAAACTCGATCAAGGTATCTTGGGATTAAATGTCAGAACTTTTGTTTTGATTAACTTGCTTTGGAAAAAACCCAATGCACTTGAAAATTTTATTGAAAAAATCAACAAAATTGACGAGGTTGTAGAAGCATATATCATCACAGGCGACGCTGATTTGCTATTAAAAATAGTTGCAAAAGACATCCCTACTTACGAAAGACTGATGTTTAACACACTATCACAAATAGATGAGGTGGCTCATATCAAAACATTGATGACTTTGTCAAATGTAAAGGATAGTGACTTATTGCCATACGACTACGAATAATTAGTCAATACTTTTTTATAAAAACACCTTTAGGAATTTATTAAAATCCTAAAGGTGTTTTATTATATGTGTATCAGACCCCATCCCCTGTAGTGATTGCCTTTTAAACTTATGCAACTCTTTATAAATCAATAAACCTACTTAGCGCCACTTAGCGGTATCCTTAGCGTCCTCAGCGGGAAACCAGTTGCAGATTAGAACCCATCCCCGACCCTTCCATTAGCAAGGGAAGGGGGAAGTTTGCTGCTTAATATATATTATTCCCCATGACTTAAAAAAAAATAAATTTATCGTAAATATCAAAATCCTGATTGGTTTGAGTATATTTGTAAAAAAAATAAGCTGATGGCTAAATCAATTACATATAAAGACGCTTTTGAGGAATTGAATAAAATTGCTCAAAGCCTTGAACATGATGAACTGGAGATAGATTCTTTAGCAAAAAAAATCAAAAGAGCTAACGAATTGGTGACGATATGCAAAGAGAAATTAAGAGAGATTGAGCAAGACGTTAATAATCAGCTTCAAAAATAATTATATGAATAGCTTTGGTAGAAAATTCAGGGTTTCAATTTTTGGTGAATCTCATGGCAATTCAATAGGTATTACTATTGACGGTTGTCCACCGGGAATAGATATTTCTGAGCATGATATGCTTGATGATTTGGAAAGGCGAAAAAGCGGAAAGCGTGGTACAACCCCAAGGAAAGAAAGTGATTTGCCCATTATAATATCAGGAGTATTCAATAATAAGACCACCGGCTCCCCTATTACTATAATATTTGAAAACAATAATACAAAATCAAAAGATTACTCTTTTATAAAAGATACTCCTCGACCGGGACATGCAGATTTTGTAGCAGAAAAAAAATATAAAGGATATCAAGATTATAGAGGAGGAGGACATTTTAGCGGTAGATTGACACTTGGATTGGTAGTAGCAGGAGTTTTGGCAAAAAAAATAATCAATCCAATGAAACCGGTTGCCAATATTGTAGAAATTGGTGGGAGCACTGATTTTGACACTGCAATTAATAAAGCGATGAAGAAGAAAGATTCAATCGGGGGGATAATTGAATGCAGCGTCGTCAATATACCGATAGGTTTGGGAGAACCTTTCTTTGATTCCGTAGAATCCGTTATATCGCATTTGGCTTTCTCAGTCCCTGCCGTGAAAGGCATAGAATTCGGTCTTGGTTTTGAAAGTGCAAAAAGATACGGAAGTGAAGTCAATGATACATTTGTAGATAAAACAGGAAAAACTACGAGCAATAATAGTGGTGGAATAAACGGTGGCATCACAAATGGCAATGATTTATTTTTTAAAGTTGCGATAAAGCCAACATCAAGCATTGGTTTAGGACAAGAAACATTTAATTTCAATACCGGCAAAAAAGAATTATTGCAAATAGGCGGAAGACATGATACTTGCATCGCACTGAGAGTCCCTCCGGTAATTGAAGCTATCACGGCAATAGCACTAGCAGATTTACTATTGATTGATTAATCCTATAAATAGAGTATTTTATTTTTTAAAACATCTTTTAACCATGATATGAATATTGAAGAATTCCGAGAATTTTGCCTACAACTGAAGGGAGCACATGAGAGTTTTCCTTTCGATGAATCCACCTTGGTTTTTAAGGTAGGTAATAAAATGTTTGCCTTAATGGGCTTGGATAATATCGACTCACCTACGGCTAATATCAAAGGTGATCCTGAGAGAAACATTCAACTCAGAGAAGAATATGAAGGTATAAACCCCGGTTTTCATATGAACAAAAAGCACTGGAATACTATCACCTTAGATTCTGATGTAAAAGACAGCTTAATCCGTGAACTTACCCGGGAATCTTATAATCTGGTCGTAAAAAGCTTAACAAAAAAAATAAGAACTGAATCGGGCTTGTAAACTATGGAAATAATAGACTCATATAGAACTATTGCCGCTCCCACAACAGGAGTTTATAAAGAAAAAGGAAGCAAATTTATTGCATATGCTTTTGAAATTAATTCAGAGGAAGAATTTAAAACCCGGTTAGAGGAAGTAAAAAAGGAGCATTTCAAAGCCAGACACCATTGCTATGCATATGCTATTGGAACTACACGTGAAAATTACAGATACAATGATGATGGCGAACCCGGAGGAACAGCAGGGCTTCCTATTTTTAATCAAATAAAAAGTTTTGACTTAACAAATATTGGAATTATTGTGGTTAGATATTTTGGAGGAACCAAACTGGGCGTACCGGGATTGATCAGAGCATATAAATCATCTACAAAAGATGCATTGGAATCAGCCCAGGTAATTGTCAGATTGATTGTTGACAAGATTAAAATAGAATATGATTATTCATTTATGGGAAATATTATGAGGATTGCTAATCAATTTGATATTAAAATATTGGAAAATACTTTCAACAAATTGCCCGGATTGATTATTGAAGTGAGAAAATCAAAAACTCAAGAATTTATTAAGAGCATTTATTCCGCTATCCTCAATAGAGATATAAAGGATATCAAAGAGGATGAAAAAGTAGATGGATTAAAAATAGAAATATGTTGAAAATCGGCGTAACAGGAGGTATTGGTAGTGGCAAAACCACAGTTTGCAAGATTTTCGAGGTCTTGGACATCCCCGTATATTATGCTGACCCAAGAGCTAAGCTATTGATGATTGAAGACTCTAAATTAGTTAAAGAAATCAAAAAACTACTTGGAGATAAGAGTTACAACAAAGACAAATCATTGAACAGGAAATACATCGCTAATATTATTTTCAATGATAAAAACAAACTAAATGCTTTAAACGCATTGGTTCATCCGGCAGTAAAAAATGATTTTGATAAATGGTGTGATTCACAAAATTCACCATATGTATTGAAGGAAGCTGCATTGTTGTTTGAGAATGGCAGTTACAAAAGTTTGGACAAGACCATACTTGTGTCAGCCCCCTTGGAATTGAGGGTACTGAGAGTAATGAAGCGCGACAATCACACAAGGGAAAGTATTTTATCGCGAGTTAGAAATCAAATGCCGGAATCCGAAAAAGAAAAACTCGCTAATATAATAATTAAAAATGACAATGATATATCTTTGATTTCACAGATTATTGAGATTCACCGCCAACTAGTAAAAGATTCAAATGCGAAAATACACTAATTTTGAATTTGAGAAACCATTGATTACCGCCCCACCCCCAACTAATCTTGAGGTAATCATTGCAATACCGGCATTTTTTGAGAAAGACCTATTATTAACATTAAATTCATTATTGGATAATAAGGGATATAATACAAATATTGAAGCAATAATAGTCTTGAATGAAAGCGAAGAGGTATCAGATGACGTCACTGCATTTCACAAAAAACAATACAGTGAATTAATAGATTGGTCTAGTAAGATTAACTCACAAAAAATATCCTTCTACCCTATTTATGTAAAAAATATAAAGAAAAAAATTGCCGGAGCAGGAATGGCGAGAAAAATTGCAATGGACGAAGCCTATATTAGGTTTGAAAAAGCCAATAATCCGGATGGGATTATAAGCAATTTGGATGCCGATACTATAGTTGACGACAATTATTTATTGGAATTGGAAAAAGAAGCGCTTAAAAGAAATAAAATCAAAGCTTACAGTATTCATTTTGAACATTTACTTCACAAAGGTCTTTCAGAAGAAAATAAATTGGCAATCATCAGTTACGAACTGCATTTGAGATATTTTATCAATATGCAGAAAATGTTAAAATTGCCTTATGCCTATCAAGTAATGGGAAGTGCAATGGCGGTAAAAGCATTTGCTTATGCAGAGGCTTTTGGAATGAATAAAAGACAGGCAGGAGAAGACTTCTATTTTCTTCAAAAATTCATCAATACCGGATATTTTAGCAATATCAACAGTACTACTGTTTATCCATCTGCAAGAATTTCTCAACGCGTTCCATTTGGAACAGGAAGAGCATTATACGATATTCTTACATTGGGCAAAATACCTGAAACGTACAATTACAAATCATTTATCGCTTTGCGAACGTTTACTGATAAGCTAGAGGTGTTTTATAATGACTATTCCAAAGGTATAGAATTATTGACAAATCCTATTTTAGAATATTTGGAGTCTAAAAGCTTTGAAAAAATACATTTTGAAATAAAAAAACACACAAAAGACTTTCAAGGATATAGAAAAAGACTATTTCGGTGGTTTGATGCCTTTTTGTTGATGAAATACCTGCATTACGCAAGGGACAAATATTTCCCAAATATACCGATAGATATTGCTACAGATTATCTTTTTGAGCAATTAAAAATAGACAATGAAATATCATTGGAGCAAAAACTCAATATTCTCCGAAAGCTAGATAAAAAAGGATATTAAAAGTAGGTGTATTTCATTTTTTTACTACGGTTCGCCACACAGCTACCCCCTCATCAATCCCACAAAATGATAGGGGGATGTAGCAACGCTGCATATCACATCAATAAAAAATAAACTACCAGAAAATGCTAAAAAACAAAAGGTAAAGACAACTTCACTACCATAGTTTTGCAGGATATACTCCTTCCACGATCAAGCTTTTGATTCTTTCCATCACAAATGGTTTATCTTTTTGGTAAGTAACACCAAACCAATCGCTATCAGAACTAAGCACTTTAATTATCGCTTTGTCCTCATTTATTAACCAATCGATTAAATCAGGAATATAATATTCTGAAGTTTTTTCATTTCCGTGTTTTTCAAGAAATTCTTTGAATCTGGCATCAAAATACTCAAAATAGCTTGGATAAAATCCCCACATATTCATTGAAACAAGGGTTTCGTTATCCAATTCCGTTTTGCCATCAGCTTCAGGGTATCTAATGACTCCATCTGCTTCTCTAGCTATTTTTTTACATTCTTTTATCTTAATCAGATTACCATTTTCATCAGCTTCACAAACTCCTCTATTAACATCACCATGATCGGACAATGTATTTTTAAGTTTATATCCCATTACAAAATACTCGTCTTTACCGTCTTTTTTACCATCAGGATTAGTTTTGAAATAATCAGCTGCTACGAAATAAGCATCTTTACCGTAATAATCATCAGCATTTATCACAAGAAAAGGCTCATTCACAACTTCAGCAGCCATATGCACAGCATGACCTGTACCCCAAGGTTTTTTGCGATCAAAAGGACCATAACCTTCAGGAATTTTATCCAATTCTTGAGTAACAAACTCGACATCGATTTTATCCTCAAATTTACCTTTGAAAAAATCTTTAAAAGAATCCAGAAATGATTCCCTGATAATAAATACTACCTTGCCAAAGCCGGCTTTTATAGCATCATATATCGAATAATCAAGGATTGTCTCACCATTAGGTCCAAAAGCATCCATTTGCTTTAATCCTCCATATCTGCTACCCATTCCGGCAGCTAAAACAACTAAAGTAGGTTTCATAAAAGATTTCTTTATAATAAATAAAATAATGAGTGCAAAAGTAACACTTATTTATTAAATAAAAAATCTAGTTCGCACAATTAATTAAATCAGAACCTATCCCCGACCTTTCTTTTTCAATAAGCGAGGTCAGAGACACTCGCTTATCAGTAGAATTACAGAAGAAATGCGGGTTGTGGTTTTCCCGATTTCGGAATGCAATGGAGAAACGGGGAGTTAGAGGGCAGTTGTGCCAGAAAAAAAAGATAATGAGGAGTATCGCCAAGGATTGAGTTAGATAAACAGGCAACTCTTTATAAATCAATAACATTCCTTAGTACTACGTAGTGGCATCCTTAGCGTCCTCAGCGGGAAATTAAGCAGCTTATTTGGTTTAAAATACTGGAAATCTTAGAAAAAGCATGGTTTATTATAGAGAAATAGACTTACTTACTCCCAATCTAAATTCACCACAAGATAACAAATCCTTATTTGGTCCAAATTCACTAAATGTATAGTTGTATTGTGGTTCGATATAAATTGACAATCCATTTTTAAATTTCCTTTTGACACCAACACCTACATTAGCTGACACAAATAATTTATCTTTGATTTTAGCTCCATCATGTACTCCTTTAGGATAATTCTTTTTACCATAAAGAGTATTGTGAAAATCGAAATCATCTTTCAATTCCTCTGCATATTTTTTCAAAGTATGTGTCTTACCTTCGGCATCTGTCTTGGTTTCAACAAATTCATAATCCGCATTGTAAAGGGCATTAGCGGAAACACCGGCGACAGTATATAAATCCCATTTGGAGTTTTCCACAAAATGATATTTATGGACAAGAGGAATCTTTATTTGAAGATATTTTATTCCATCTAAATAAAATGAGGAGGATTCATTACCATGTACAATCTTTTTAGGAGAATATCTCAAGCTAGCGACATTGATTCCTGATTCAATCTCGTGTTTATTCTTTTTATAAGAGAGTGCTACACCTACACCAAAACCGGTTTTAGTCTGACTATAACCGGGAGTATTTAGCACTTTATCATTTGGCGTTTGTATTAGATTAATTGTTGGAGAAACATATGTCTTGGCAAAAAATCCATTAGAGACTTGTTTATTATTTTCTTTGTTTACCAAAGCTAACTCTTTAGCTCCCTCTCCGATATAATCCAGAGTAACAAATTGATTTGCTTCCCCACTATCTTTATTATCCTTTTTTGCTTTCCTCATGGCGATATTGTTATCTGGTGTAAAACTATTGGATACCACTTTTTCGCTATTTTGTATTTCTATAGAATTATTTCCAAGATATGATTGTGGTTCTATATTAATTGGAAATAATTGCTCTCCAAACTCAATAGTATAACCCTCAATAGTATACCCCATAGTAAAATTATTTGGAATCAAATCACTATAAGCTCTTTGAGACTGACTTAAAAGAGATTGATAATAAGGATTATCACCAATTAATTTCATTCCATAATTTGGATTTAGTCTATTGGCATAAGTATTTGACACTATCACATCTCCAACATATTTAGATTTAGGCTTTATAGTAAGCTGTTTATTCTGATTTTGTTTGTGCACGATATTCATGCTTTGATTTATATCTTTAGTAGATATACCATCAATAACAGCTATAGAAACAATACTTGTGTTTTCTTTATAAAAATCTGCTTCGGGTTGTGCCGCAACAATTTGTCCGGATTTACCCTTTATATTTACTGATTTTTTAGTCTTAGTTTCTACTATATCTTTAGAGGTATCATTTTCAATATAAAAATAGCCAAAAATCAGTAATAATACTGCTGCTGCAATACCTACAAACAATCTAAAACCACTAGCTCCTTTGGCTGTAGACCTATCAAGTTTTGTCTCAAATCTATCAAATGAATTAGTGACAAGAGGAACTGAAAAAGCCTTCAATTTATCTGCAATCACTTGATCAAAGATCACATCTTCTCCGTCATTTTCATTCAATTTCTTTTCCAGACGATTCCATGACTCCACCTCATAGGGGATTTTCATATCCCTAAGAATCTTTGCCATCTCTTTATCAAAATTATTATTGGTCATAAAATTTATCTTTAGATAAAAGTAATTCTTTTAATTTTTTCCTAGCTTTAACCAAATTACTCCTTGAAGTACTTTCACTGATATTTAGTTTTTGAGCTATTTCTTTATGAGGGTATCCCTCTACGACAAACATATTAAAAATGGTTCTATAAATATAGGACAACTGATGCAATGCATTTAATATTTCCTCTACCGATAAAGATTGGAGCGCACTAGCTTCTTTTGTTTTCAAATGGTAAACATTATCCAATTCAATAGTTTTCTTTTTAACCCTTTTTCTATAATGGTCAATTGAAGTATTTACAACGATTCTACTCATCCAACCTTTCAGAGATGTACCAGGTTTATATTTTCCAATATTTTTAAATATCTTAATAAAACTTTCGTGCAGAACATCTTCTGCTTCCTCTTTTGTTCCCGCATACCTCAAACATATAGGCATAAGCACCTCGAAGTATTCTTCATACAGTTGTTTTTGAGCCCATCTTTTCTCCTTTAGGATACCTTCGATAAGTCCTTCTTCATTTCCCCATATTTTAAAAGAATAATCCATGTTTTTTGTTTCTCTAATTCTTCAAACGTATATAAATATAAAATGCTGCCTAAAATTACAATTATTTTCTGTTTTTTTTCAATTATCCTGTGTATCAGCACCGGAGTAGTACATTTTTGTAAGAAGCGAGGTCAGAGACACTCGCTTATCAAGCTAATTTTGAGGGAAATGCGGGTTATGGTTCTCTCTGTTTCGAAATCAGGGTTTTCGATTCCCTTTACTACTACCATTTTGAACTCACACTAATAAACCAAGAAAACAATTCCATCTGACAAAACCACTAAGTTTTTGATAATTTACATAAGAGAACCCATCCCCAAACCTTCCCTTTGTGAGGGCTTACGTTATGACACATCTTTTAGCAAATATTTTTATTTAGAACCCACCTCAATCCTCCCTTACAAGGGAGGAAGCTGCAACCCCCTGTGAAATACTTCGTTGATTTCACAGGGTAAACCGCAATAGCAACGCTTTTTTCACAAAAAAAATACCATTTAGTTATAAAACAAGATGATTCTCAAATAGCTATTTTTATTAATCAAGCACCTCCACTTCTCCCTTCCCTTTGTGAGGGAAGGGTTGGGGATGGGTGCTAAAACCGGAATCAAATCTCTCAAGAGAAAGCTATCGTTATCACACTTATTAAAAGATGTGTCATAACGAAAGCCTTTGTGAGGGAAGGGGCGTACCTGCTCTTAATCTGCAATATTTTCTCAGGCTTTTGCTTCTACGAGCCAAAGTTAGCTTTTTGGTTTTACTTTAACAAAGTCTCGAAGTACAGGCAAAGAAAAAATCAAATTTTTGTTAAAAATACAACTCTTTCTGTATTTCACCACAATGATGAAAAAACGATGAAAAATTTTTTATTTTTTTTTCAATACCAATAAATGTATTTAATATTAGATTCCAAATCAAAACAGATTATATAAAAACATCATATCACAACACATTAAAAATAAAGATAATATCAATATTTTTTTGGTATGTTTATTGAAAATATTGAAGTAATGAAAGAAGAATCATGGTGTATTGCCGTGATATAATCTTATTATTAAAACAATAATATGAAATTAAATTTTAAGCTGATGAGAGAACCATTACAAGATGCTAAAAAGAGGTTATCCGGGGTTTACAAAAAACCTTTTATGACCGTTTTTGCCATTATTATTATGGCATTTAATTTGTCTGCCCAAGCTCCTAGCGGATCCGTGGTAGAAGATTGCACTTGCCTGAGCAATCAAACACATTGTGGAGATGGACAGTATTCTACACTGCTGAGAATCGTGAACGGAGGACTTAACAATACTTGGTATGTCGCCGAAGATTCGATTCAAGGACTGTATGATATCAATAGTCCTGCACCTCCGACACCACCGACTGAATTTGTAACCGGACCGGCAGGTGTAACAATGACAGATATGGGAGGCGAGACCTATGAGTTAACTGCTATCCATGTTGATAGCCTCGGCTATTGGGTGAATTTAACTGACGGCACGGATACTGTCAAGCTGCTTGTTTCCCCTGGAACTTGCAAATACCCCCGGACTAAGATAGTCGGGGATCCTTTCGTTTGTGAAGGTCAAGTTTCTGACTATTCAACTGCTAATAATGCCACAAGCAATTATCTATGGACATTGAATAATGATGGAACTCATGGTGGAACGATGACCTCTGCCAATACTGCCAATCCAATAACCATAGAATGGGATGATGATTCTGATGGCAAGTATCATCAAGTCAAAGTTCAAGAGACCGATGCAAATGGATGTGTAGTATCAGATTCAATGTTAGTTCAAATTGAGGATACCATAACCATGGCTTGTACACATGATGTACAAATATCTTTGGATGCCAATTGTGCAGGAGCATTAACTGCTGACATGTTTCTAGAAGGTCAGGTCTATAATGATAGTTCTTATGCGATAATAATCCAAGATTCTAATGGTAATCTTGTGAAGCAAGACACTTTAAGCAAAGATATGGTTAATAAGGTATACACAATTACCGTACAACATTTGTGCAGTGGCAATATGTGTTGGTCTTATATGCTTGTTCTTGACAAATCAGCACCGGATTTGAATTGTCATACAGATACAATAAAATGTTCAGATAGTGTAAAACCAGAAGATTTGGTTGATGGATTCCCTCTATTGTACTATACTAATATACAAAAAACATCAAATCCTTTTAAATATATTGCAACAGGGACAAGCGGTTGTAGTGATGCGACTTTGGTATATAATGATAAAGTTACTGAAGAGCCTTGTTCTTCTCCTTTCACTTCTACAATAATAAGAAAATGGAGAGTTAATGATGCTTCATTAAACTCAAGTGTTTGTATAGACACTATCAGAGTTGAAAGAACAGGATTGGCAGATATAAACTATCCTAAAAATTGGGATGGATTACCTTTTAACAATCCTTTCATTCAAGCTTGTAGCAAATATCCTACTGATGCAAATGGAAATCCTGATCCGAGCAAAACAGGTTCTCCCTCAGGTCCATTCTGTGGTAATCTGATGGTAAACTACTCAGATAAGAGGCTTTATTTATGTGACGATATTGGAGGCGAATCATATAAAGTCCTAAGAAATTGGACTGTAATGGATATGTGTACAGGAGATGCATTTGATACTCTTCAAATCATTGCAATAATGGATACTCGTAAACCAACAATTTTAATACCCGGGCTTACAGGAGGCAATACATTTGTTGTAAACACTGAATATTATAACTGTGGTGCCAATGTCGAATTACCTGTAGCAACTGTTAGAGATTGTAGTATTGACAATCCACATGATTATACTGTTAGTTATCAACTAGCGGATGACGATGGGAATTATCCTGACCCAACATTTCCATATACGACATTACATAAGGTAGGTGGAAAGTTTATATTACCAAATATTCCATATGGTTTTGCCAAAGTAAAATATACAGCTACAGATCCTTGCGGCAATACAAAGGAAAGAATAATCTATGTAAAAGTGATAGATAACTTGCCTCCTCAAGCCGTTTGTGACAAGCATACAACTGTTACATTAAGCGATTTGGGCATTGCATATTTAAGCAAATATTCATTTGATGACGGTTCATTTGACAATTGTTCTGATGTCACATTAGATGTAAGAAGAATGTCAGGAGTATGTGACCCATCCGATTTAATTTATGGTGAAGGGGTACATTTTTGTTGTATTGATTCAGGTCAAGACTCTGTTGGAGTAGAACTAAGAGTTACGGATAGTAAGGGGTTTACAAATAGCTGTATGGCATGGGTTATAGTTAGTGATAATCAAAAACCGACAATTACTTGTCCTTCTAATGGTGAAGTAAGCTGTAAGTTTGATTACTCAGATTTATCAGTTTTCGGAACGATTAGAAATGACGAAAGTTTAGTTGAAAAAATATACATAAACGATCCTGAGCACGGTGGAAATCATCATTACTTTGGCAAGGATGGATTTGCTACCGACAATTGTGATGTAACTGCCAAGATGATTTCAAAAACAGTATCAATCAATAATTGTGGAACTGGTGTTATAAGAAGAGTATTCCAAGCAACAGATAGTTATGGAAATAAATCAAATACTTGTACTCAGACTATTCAGGTAATAGATTTCAAGCCTTTTAATGCTAATAATCCGGCAGACTTAAGATGGCCTAATGATTATACATTCACCGGGTGTCTAGGAGAGAATATACTCCCTGACAATTTACCTGATGCTTATGGTTGGCCAAAAATACTGGGAGATGATAAATGCAGTACAATTGCAATGGACTATGACGACCTGATTTTTGAGCATGTAGAAGGAACTTGTTACAAGATAATAAGAACATGGAGAGTTGTAGATTGGTGCGTTTATGAACAAAACAAACCCGGAACACCATTGGGATATTGGGAACATGTACAAACTATAATGGTAACAGATGACACCAACCCAACTGTGGAATCCGGATGTACTCCTGTTGACATTACTGCTTTGGGTAACTGTGATTATAGATACCACTTCAAAGCAATAGGTGATGATAACTGTACAGCCCCCAATCAACTAAGATGGTCATACAAAGTAAATATCAATAATTCTCCAACTGACATTGTTGAGGGGAATACAGATGAATTCAATATAGTATTATCAAAAGGTACTCATAAGATTACTTGGTATGTTGAAGACAATTGTGGAAATATTGGTCAATGTTCAAAAACATTTACCGTAAAGGACGAAAAAGCACCAACTCCACAATGTATAGACGGACTTGTCACTGTTGTTCTGCCTGAAAGTGGTAAAATAACTATACATGCTGCCGACTTTAACAGACACAGTACCGATGATTGTACAAGAAGCAATTACGGATCATGTGGATGTTTGACTGATTTGACATTCTCATTTTCCGACGACAGGTCTGAAAAAGACTTGGAATTATCTTGTGCTGATATTGAGAATGGCATCATAGACACTATCCCATTGACAATTTGGGTTTGGGACGAATCACACAATGGTGATTTCTGTAACACATTTATAGTATTGCAAGACAATAATGATGCATGTGAAGATGTAGTACCACTACATGATACCATATTCTATAATTTGACTGGAATTGTCCAAAAACCAAATGAGTCTCCGGTAGAAGACATCAAAGTAGTATTGACAAATGAGGACACTGAATTCAGCAGTGAAATGAATACAAATGCAAACGGTGAATATGTCTTTGAGCATTTGGCTGACAACTCAAATTATAAACTTGCTGCTAATAGAAATGGAGATTATTTGAATGGAGTTTCAACATTAGATATTGTTTTATTGCAAAAACATTTGCTCGGAATAAAGAAATTCAAAAATCCATATGATTATATCGCAGCTGATGTAAACGATTCAAAGAGCATTACTGCTTCTGATATTTTGGAAATAAGGAAACTGATTTTAGGTAGATTTAATAAATTCTCAAAGTCCAACTCTTGGAAATTTATTGATAAGGATATGCAATTTGAAAATAGTCAAAAACCATTTGATTTTAATGAAATAGTGGATTTAGGATCTTCAACAGTTGATATAAACAAAAACTTGCTTGCAATAAAGGTAGGTGATATAAATCAATCTGCATTGACCGGTGACGAAATAGCTTCCAGAAGTGCTAATACAATCGCTTTGGAAACAGATAATATATCTTTTGAGCAAGGAGATCAATTGGAAATCAAATTTGCGCCTAAAACTGCAATCGCGACAGTTGGATCACAATTCACTATTGAGTTTAATTCTGACAAATTGAGGTTTAACGGTATTGAAAGTGATTATTTCAAAATTAGTGATGAGAATATCAACCAATCCAAATCTAAAGAAGGTTTAATAATGATATCTATCAATGAATCAATAGCAAAAGTGATAGAAAAAGGAAAAGACATATTCACTTTCAATTTTACTGCAAAAGAAAATGGGGTATTGGACAACTCAATAAAAATAAGTTCAAAAATCACCAAAGCTGAAATTTACACACTTGAAGATAAAGAATTGACGGAAAACAATATCAAATTAGAGTTTAGAAATTCTGATAACTATACATTCAAGGTATTCCAGAATATTCCAAATCCATTTAGTTCAAAAACTGTAATAGGATTTGAGATTCCTGGCGAAGAAACTGTTTCATTAGAAGTGTATGATATGACAGGAAAAGTATTATATCAAGTCGAAAAAGATTACGACAAAGGATATAATGAAATAAAACTGACAAATGATAATCTTAATGTTACAGGGCTTTTGTATTACAAACTAGAAGCAGGAGAATATTCAGCAATTAGAAAAATGATTTTAATAAAATAGAACCGATTTATAAGGAGTGTTAATCTATTAAAGGGTTAATGCTCCTAAAATCCCAATCTATTAAAATAAATAAAATTATAAAAAATGAAAAATTATTTACAAATTAAAAGCAAAGTGTTCAAATCTGCACTTACTTTAATAGCATTCTTACTGTTTGCAATATCAATGCAAGCTCAGTGTGATGCAAAAATCACGGATGCTGATCATGACGGCAAAGATTATGTTTGTGCAGAATCAACTACATACTATCAAGCAGTACGATCAGCAGCTACCGGTAGTACCATTTCTTGGACTCTATGTGGTGGTGGAACAATACTATCTACTAATGATGACAATATTCTTTCAAGTGTTTCCATTCAATGGGACAGCTTACCGGGAACTGGACCATACTGCATTAAAATGACAGAAACAAATGGGGCCTGCTCCAATACGGAAATACTAGATGTTTATATTGAACAAAACAATTTAGTAATGGCGTGTAATCGATTAGTTCTTGTAGCTTTGGACAATAACTGCAGGGACACAATAGGTGCAGATCAAATAATAGAAGCTCCATTGTATCCGGATGAAAGTTACGATGTCAATGTATTCAACACTGACAATTCGATAAGACCGGAACCGATAGTAACACTTCAAGATTTAGGAGATACCTTAATGGTTGTTGTTACACACGAATGCTCCGGCTTGTCCTGTATGGGTAGAATTGCATTCCAAGATAATCTTGCTACGATGCTTTCATGTAGAGCAGATACAATCAAGCTGGAATGCGATGAATCAACTGACCCTGAGAATACACATGTTGGATTTCCGCTTGTAGCCGGTTCAACAGTCCATAAGGTTGACCAAAGAAGATATCAAGCTACCATTCCGGGAGATTGTGGTGGACAATTTACCTTGGTATTTTCAGATGAAGTACTAGACCAAACTTGTGGATTAAATGACTATCAATTTATAATACATAGGACATGGACTGCAATCGATGCATCAGGTAATGGTTGGTCCTGTACCGAAATTATTGCTCAAAAATGGGGTGATTTTGATACAATGACATTGCCTAATAATTATGATGGGATGAACGGAAATTTATTTTTTCAATGTAACGATAATCATCCAAATGCCAATGAATCTATTTATTGGTCTTATAAAGATTCAATTCCTACACCTGCGATAACAGGCTATCCTCAATATGCTTCATGTAGTAATATACAGTTTTTATACGAAGATTTGACTATTCCGGGTTGTGGATACAATAGAAAAGTACTCAGACATTGGACTATTTTAGACTGGTGTACAGGAAGACAAAAGCAATATGACCAAGTATTAGCATTTGTAGATGATACCCCTCCGATTATGGCATTGAGAACAGATACTCTTGAATTTGATGCAACCATAGGTAAGTGCTCCGGTAATGCATATCCATTACCTGATCCTTTAGTATTGGAAGATTGTTCCGATGTGACGGTTGAAGTTATAGGATACAAATTGTGTTCACAAGCTTTTGATAGTACAGATGGCATATACAAAAAATCAGGAAAATATGGAATCAAAGATTTACCGGTAGATTCCGTAATCTGTGTGAGATACAAAGCTACTGACGAATGTGGATTGTGGAGTGTTGCAAACATGAGAGTAGTAATTCGAGACAGACAAAAACCAACAGCTGCATGCGACGCTCATACAGTAGTGACAGTAGGTGTTAATGCAAAACTTTACGCAACTGCTCTTGACAATCACAGCTGGGACAATTGTGGAATCAGCAAATTAGAGATTAAAAGGACATCCAATAAATGCGGTAATTATCAAGATTTGATATATGGTGAATCTGTAGATATGTGTTGCGCTGATGTTGGTACGGATGTAGTAGTTAAATTAAAGGTTTATGATATTCATGGATTAACAAGTGAATGTACGGGAATAGTTCATGTTCAGGATAAAGAAAGACCTGTATTGACTTATTGCCCACCAAACTTCACCGTTGATTGTGAGCAAAATTACAGCAATTATTTCCCTGGAGGAAAACCAACAGCTACCGATAATTGTACTATACTACCCCCTACTAAAACAGATAAAGCTAATCTAAATGATTGTGGTTTTGGAACTGTAAGAAGGACTTGGGTATTGAAAGATAAAGCAGGATTGGAGACCCTTCACAAATGTGTTCAAATCATTACAGTTGAAGACAAACATCCATTGACTGATTCTGATATCAATTGGCCTACAAACAAAACACTTTATGGATGTTGGCCCGGAGTTGATTACAGTGAATCTGTGACAGGTATTCCAACAATAAATAATACAACTTGCAAGCAACTTGGCATTGCACATACAGATAAAATAATACATAACCCTGCTACTTCAGATGCATGTGTAGTAATAGAAAGAACATTCACTGTAGGTGATTGGTGTAACACTAATGCTGCTTATATAACACATTTGCAATACATCTATATTCAAGATGGTGGTGCACCATATTTCACATATTGTAAGCATGATACGACGATATCAAGTGGAACTGCCTGTTCAGTAAATACCACAATAAGAGCAGAAGCAGAAGATGATTGTACTCCTGCTGATGATTTGGTATATACTTACAAAGTTGACTTGGACGATGACGGAACTATTGATTTCACCGGAAACGGAAACGTAATAAACAGGACATTTGATAGCGGCAGGCATAAAATTGTATTTACTGTAACTGATGGTTGTGACAATACTGCGACTTGCACAAGATACATAAGAATCAAAGACACCAAGCCCCCTACTCCATTGTGCTTAAGAAAAATCACAACAACACTTGGAATAGACGGAACTACTACAGTAGATGCTAAAATATTTAACCACGGAAGTATCGATAATTGTACTCCTAGCAACTATGGAACATGCGGTTGTGGAACAGATTTAAGATTTTCTTTCTCTCAAAATGTGAATGACAAAACCAGGACTTATACCTGTGATAGTTTGGACAATGGAGTTGGAAAGAAATTTGATTTGGATGTATGGGTAACTGACTTAGATGGAAACAAAGATTTTTGTAAAGTTATTCTCAATATTATGGATAGTCAAGATGTCTGTCCTGATGCTCCAAATCCTACAGTAGTAGTAAAAGGAACTATTGTAGATGCCAATTTGAATGGAATAGAAGGATTTAAGGTAAGTGGTATGACTTTGGATCAAGTGGTAGAAGATGCCGCTGAAACCAATGTAGATGGACAATACTATTTGGATGGTCTTGGAGCATACAAAAAGTATAAAGTTGCACCTAGCAAGACTGACAATGTCTTGGATGGAGTCACTACATTAGATATAGTATATATCCAAAAACACTTACTAGGTATAAACAAATTCGATGATCCATATAGTTATATAGCAGCAGATGCTAATGAATCCAAATCAGTCTCAGCAAGTGATATATTACAACTAAGAAAATTGATTTTAGGAGTAACTACTGAATTACCGGGAAAGAAATCTTGGAAATTTATTCAGGCTAAAACTGAATTCAACAATCCTTCACATCCATGGGATTATGATGACAAGTATATTACAGATAGCTTATTCTTTGAACAAGACAGTTTGGATTTCATTGCGGTAAAACTTGGAGACATAAATCACTCTGCTCAAGGATACAATTCAAGTTCTGTTCTAGAGAATAGATCCGAGGATAAATACTTTGAAACAGAAAATATATCTTTCAATAATTCCGATATTGTACCTGTTGTTTTCAAGGCAGAAGAAAGTGATTTAATCTCAGGATTCCAATTTACCTTGGAATACGACAGTAATAATTTAGAGTTTTTGAGTATTGAAGATGGAAAAATAGTATTGCAACAGAATAATTACCATATTGTGAATAACAAAAATGGAATCATCACTTTCAGTTGGAATAGTTCAGACGCCTTAAATTTAGAGGAAATGAACAAATTATTTACGATCAACTTCAAAGCTAAATCAGAAGGATTATTGAGTGATAATTTAAAAATATCATCAAAAATAACAAGTGCAGAGTTATATTCAGACAATTTGGAAGTTTCAAATCTAAATTTGAGATTTGATGGTAATAGTATTAAGAGCAATGAGATTGTCATTAATCAAAATATTCCAAATCCATTTTCAAATACAACAGAAGTTATAATAAACTTACCTGAAGAAACCGATTTAGAATTTAGGATTTTGGATTCGACAGGAAGAATAATTAAGAGCACACACAGGCATTACTCAAAAGGACAAAACTCAATCTCAATTTTAAGTGCAGAACTTGGAAAACCAGGATTGTACTTCTATGAAATAACAACAGAAAAATCTTCAACCATCAAAAGAATGGTCTATATAAAATAACAGCATCTTAATTTCATAGGTATTTAGAAGCCGGGTAATTCATTTATCCGGCTTTTTTTATTACCTTAGTTTTAAATTTGAAATATGGAAATAAAAAATATTTATTTGCAAAAAAATAAAAATAGCAAATCGGAAATAATCGAAGATATTATTTTCACAAAATCGTTTAGACTCGAAAAGATCAGTTCTTTTGGATATCCTACTCCTAATAATAAATGGTACAATCAAGACAAAAATGAATGGGTCTTACTATTAAAGGGGCAAGCGACACTGAAATTTAAAAAAGATGATTCTAGAATTAATTTGACTGAAGGTGATTATATATTTTTAGAAAAACATTTAGAACACAGAGTTGAATATGTAAGCAAAGATGCTATTTGGTTATGCATTCATTATAAGAAATAAATAAAACTATAAAAAATGGCTCAAAACAATAACAATAACAATAATATTGTACAGGTATTTATAAACCGGGCGAATAAGCACAGAGATATCTACCATGATTTAATGCCCTTTAAAGTAAAGGAGATTTTACTTGTTTCGCACCTTTATGATGCATATCTAATCGAAGGGGAAGGTCGTTTTTCCGAGATAATGCTATATGAATATGGGCATTTGAATTTATCTTCATTACCGAGAATTACCGGAGCTTCATTTGATGAAGACGTCTGCAAGTACTTTAAGAAAAGGAGTATTGATCTTGTCATTCTGATGGTTGGCTTAGATAAAGACCAGCCATTGGTATTAGCAAAACAAATAAAGGAAAAATATCCTGACAAGCCTATATTTTTTCTTTTACATGATAGAACCTATGAAAAATATTTTATAAGAAAATTACCAACAGGATATTTTGATATGATATTTGAGTGGAATGGAGAAACCAAGATATTTTTTGCAATGATTAAGTATCTTGAAGATAAGATGAATGCGCAGAACGATACAAAGATAGGTTCAGTCAGACTAATACTATTGGTCGAAGATAAACCAATATATTATTCTGCATTTTTATCTAGTATTTATAAGATTATTTTTGACCAAACCAACAAAGTAATAGAAGAAATATCAACAGACAATGCATTTAAAGTATTGAAATTAAGGATAAGACCAAAGGTAATTCTTGCAAGAAATTATGAAGATGCTATTGCTTTATTCCACAAGTACAAAGACTATTTGTACTGTTTATTAACAGATGTGAGATTTGAAAAAAACAATAAAATTGAGCTAAATGCGGGTTTTGAATTGATTGAAGAAATCAAAAAAGAGAAAAATGATTTGCCAATAATCGTAATTTCTTCCGAAAACCGTGCTAGAGACAAAGCGAAAGAATTAAATGTTCAATTTATTCATAAGTATACAGAATTTCTAAATAAGGAACTCAGGAAGAAAGTAGTCCAAAATCTAAATTTTGGAGATTTTATTTTCAGAGATAAAGACGGTGTTAAAATCGATAAAGCAAATTCAATTAAAGCATTTAAAGAATTGATAAACTCTGTTTCGGATGAAACGATAATGTATCATGCAAAAAAGGATGATTTCTCTCAGTGGCTATTAGCAAGAAGTGAAATTTTACTTGCAAAAATTCTAAACTTAAAAAAAACATCAGACTTCACTTCTCCATTGGAGATACGGGAATTTTTGTTGAATACAATAAAGAATTACCAAGACGAAAAATCACAAGGAAATGTTATACCTATTGGAGATGAACAATGCAATTCTGAGGGGAATATCATTTCTCTTTTCAATGGAGCTTACGGAGGAAAAGGAAGAGGACTAACCTTTGCTAATTCACTTTTCAATCAATTCAAACTGGAAAATAAATTTTCTGATATTGTTATCAAGCTACCTAAAACAGCCGTGATAGGAGTTAAAGAATTTGAAGAATTTATTACAAATATCGATTTGGATATAAGCAATAACCATATTCCAACATACAAGTCTATCAAAAAGAAATTCCTTGCTAACGAATTAAGTGAGCTATTACAATCAAGGTTGAGAAAATTAATCAAATGCTTCAAAAAACCATTAGCTATCAGATCATCAGGATCATTTGAAGATAGTCTTTCCAGACCATTTGCCGGGATTTTTGAGACCTATGTGATACCAAACAATCACGAAGACGAAGATATTAGATTCAAACAAATCCAAGACGCCATCAAATTGGTTTTTGCATCAGTATTTTCAGAAAAAGCATTAAACTATGCCAAAGCTCTAGACCAAAGAATAGAGGAGCAGCAAATGGCAATTGTTATTCAAGAATTGGTTGGAAATGAATATGAGGGTTTGTATTACCCGCATTTCAGTGGAGTTGCCCAATCTTACAATTTTTATCCTTTTGCAAATATGCAACCCGAAGATGGATTTTCGGTAATCGCTTTTGGGCTTGGAATGTATGTAGTAAATGGAGAGAATGCATATCGTTTTTCACCCAAGTTTCCTCAGATACAAGTGCTCTCTTTTGAAGATCAAATAAAATATACTCAAACTTATTTCTATGCTCTTGATATAACCAAAAAAGAATTTGATTTGACAAAAGGAGCGATGGAAACTATAAAAAAGGTAGATATTTATAATGCTAAAAAGCACAATACGCTCACACATTGCGTTTCCGTTTATGATGTCGATAATCTAAGATTATATCCGGGAGCACATAGACAAGGTCCAATAGTTGTTAATTTCCCAAGCATATTGAAGACTGAATATATCCCCTTGGCAAAAGTATTGAATTATTTACTTGGAGTATTTGAAAAATCTTTTGGAACACCGGTAGAAATCGAATTTGCTGTTGACTTAAAACCTAAGCCTACTTTCTATCTTTTGCAGGTAAAACCTTTGATAAAAGCCGTAAAAGATTATTCTATTGATGAGGAGAAATTGAATAAAGAAAATACAATTCTCTATTCTGAGAAAATAATGGGAAATGGTAAAATAGATTACCTGAAAGATATCATTATTGTGAAACCTGATACCTTTGACAATACAAAAACGAACCAGATGGCTGAAGAGATCAGCAAACTCAATGATAAAATGATCGAAGAAGGAAAGCAGTATGTATTGATTGGTCCGGGACGTTGGGGTACAAGAGATAGATTTTTAGGCATCCCTGTTACTTGGCCGCAAATAAGTGGTGCGAAGGTTATAGTTGAAACAGATTTGGATGGTTTTCCTTTAGATGCATCTTATGGCTCTCATTTTTTTCATAATCTTACCAGTCTTAATATCGCATATTTCTCGATAGTTACGGGGGATAATAGTTTTCTTAATCTTGGCATGCTTGAGAATGCAGAAATAATTCAGGAAACAAAATATTTCAAACATGTAAGATTCAAAAAACCTTTTGTAATCAAAATGGATGGTAAAAAAAGACTGGCTTTAATCGAAATTAATAATAATCAGAAAACTAATAACTAGTTATGAAAGCAATCGTATTAAAGAAAGAGAATACTCCTCCTGTTTATGAGGATTTCAAATTGGATGATAAAAAAGACGAGGTGAAGGTTAAATTATTAGCTTCTGCTATTAATCACAGGGATCTTTGGATAATCAAAGGTATGTATGCCGGCATCAAATATCCAATTATTCTAGGGTCAGATGGTCTTGGTCTTTTTGAAGGTAAAAAAGTCATAATCAATCCCGGGCAAAATTGGGGTAACGATGAAAATGTACAATCTTCTAAATTCAAAATATTGGGCTTACCTGATCATGGCACTTTTGCAGAATTTGTATATACACCTAAGCAATATCTCTTCCCTGCCCCTGAGCATTTAACAGACTTTGAATCCGCTGCATTACCTCTTGGAGGACTAACAGCGTATAGAGCTCTATTTTCAAAAGCAAAAATAAAAAAGAATGAGAAGGTATTAATCGCAGGAATAGGAGGTGGAGTCGCTTTATTCGCAATGCAATTTGCACTTGCGGCAGGATTGGAGGTATATGTAAGTTCAAGCAGTGATAAAAAAATCAAAAAAGCTGTAGATTTGGGTGCAAATGGTGGAATCAATTACACAAAGAAAGATTGGCACAGAGAACTTAAAGCGATTTCAGGTGGAATTGATATAATAATAGATAGCGCAGCCGGCTCAGGGTTTAGTACTTATTTGAAATTGATTAATCCGGGAGGAAGAATCGTAGTTTACGGTGGTACAAGAGGAAATATACAGGATTTAAGCCCGCAGATATTGTTCTGGAAACAGATATCTATATTGGGCTCTACGATGGGTTCCGACCGGGATTTTAGTGATATGTTGCAATTTGTAAATAAACACAAAATCAAACCTGTATTGGATTCACTTTATAAGCTAGAGGATTTCAATATTGCTATTAAGAGAATGGAAGAAGGAAAACAATTTGGTAAAATAGTGCTTAAAAACGTGTATACTTAGTGTCTGGCACAACAGCCCCCTCTGCCATAACGCAAAAACACCTCTCTCCCCCTTGTAGTTTTGCTCCACTACGTTACGTAAAACTACAGGGGGAAGCAGCAACCCGCGACTTCTTGGACTGAGAATTGTAGGTTGGGGTTCTCCCGGTTTCGGAATAAAATGGAGAAACAGAGCTTGATATAAAAGCGAAGTCAGAGATATTCGCTTATCAGGGATACAAAAAAAGCTTCACATGGAGATTGTTATATTTCCGATTTTGAAAGATACTGAATATCGAACACTGAATAAGGATTGGAGATTTTAGAAGGTTTGCAATGAGATTAGGAAACCTTTTGCGGGGCTTACGTTATGACACATCTTTTAATAAGTGTAATAACGATAGCTTTCTCTTGAGAGATTTGATTCCGGTTTTAGCACCCATCCCCAGCTCTTCCCTCACAAAGGGAAGGGAGAAGTGGAGGTGCTTGATTAATAAAAATAGCTATTTGAGAATCATCTTGTTTTATAACTAAATGGTATTTTTTTTTGAAAAAAGCGTTGCTATTGCGGTTTACCCTGTGAAATCAACGAAGTATTTCACTGGGGGTTGCAGCTTCCTCCCTTGTAAGGGAGGATTGAGGTGGGTTCTAAATAAAAAATCATGCAAATATTATTACACAAATATGGAGTTTTAACGTATTTCACTTTATTTGTACCAAATATCTAACTTGTGTAGTTGCTATATATGTACAAAAACAGACAACTTTTGACCAAAATATAAATATAGCTTCCGTTATGATAAATCTTATTTTTTTTTGCTTTAAGATGTGTCATAACGAAAGCTTTTGCGGGGATAGAGAGACATTCGCTTATCAGGAGAGTGTAAACGAAATCATAGACCTTTTGCAGGGAGATAAAGCGAAGTCAGCGATATTCGCTTATCAGGGATACCCGATTTTGAAAGATACTGAATATCGAACACTGAATAAGGATTGGAGATTTTAGAAGGTTTGCAATGAGATTAGGAGACCTTTTGCAGGGAGAAGGAAAGCGAAGTCAGAGACATTCGCTTATCAAGGACAAAGAATCGAAGATTTTAATTTTATCTACTAATAGTGTTTAAAAAAAACTTTATTGAAACTAATACGTTAAAATCTTACACCACATAATAAATATATCACTAAATGCACTTCAAGGATTTCAAGTTCTCACAAAATTTATTAAAGTTAATCGAAAAGGAAGGGTATAAGTCTGTCTATCCAATTCAAGAAAAAGTTATCCCTGCCATAATGGACAAAAGAGATATACTCGGTATTGCCAAAACAGGTTCAGGTAAAACAGCAGGATTTGTACTGCCCATAATATCAAATTTCAGAAAGCAAAACCCGGAAGCTAAAGATAGAAATATTCAGATTTTGGTTTTAGTTCCAACCAGAGAGCTCGCGATTCAAATTTCAGATGTATTCCATTTATTCAAAAATGGTTCAAGAGAAGAGATCATTATTAAATCTGTGTATGGTGGAGTATCCATCAATCCGCAAATGAAGGCGATGCATGGAGTGGATATATTGGTCGCTACTCCAGGAAGACTATTAGATTTGGTTCAGAGCAATGCTTTAAGTCTGTCCAAAGTCAAAATATTGGTTCTTGATGAAGCTGATAAAATGTTGAATTTGGGATTTGCTGAAGAGATGAACAAAATCCTGTCCCTTTTGCCAACAAACAGGCAAAATTTACTATTTTCAGCTACTTTAAGCAAGAATATCGACAGTATTTCAAAAATATTTTTGAGTGATCCATTAGTAATAAAAATCAATGAAGAGAATGAGGATAATACGCAAAATATAAAGCAATATGGCTATTTTGTAAATGAAGAAAAAAAAGGATCACTACTCAGATATTTGATTAAAGAGAAAAATATGCAGCGAGTATTGATATTTACTTCATCGATCTATCAAACAAATAATGTTACCAATAAACTAAATAAAAATGGAATTCAAGCAATTGCTTTTCACAGTAAAAAAAGTCAAAATGCCAGAATTAATGCATTGAAAAAATTTAAGGAAGGAGAAATTCAGGCTTTAGTAACGACAAATTTATTATCGAGAGGTATTGACATTGAAAAACTACCTTATGTGATAAACTACGAATTACCTAGATCGCCCAAGGACTATATACACCGGATTGGCAGAACAGGAAGAGCAGAATCTACGGGGGAAGCAATCTCATTGGTTTCTCCAAGTGAATTAGCCCATTTTAAAGTTATCCTAAAAAAAATGAACTTATGGGTAGATATGATTGATAGTGATTCAATAAACTTAAAAGGATATTAAAATATAATTATGAATACTTTTAGAGATTTAAAAATATCAAAGCAACTAGCTAATGCAATGGATGATTTAGGATTTGAATCCCCTACTCCCATTCAGCAAGAGACTTTTTCGATAATCAGAGCGGGGAAAAACATAATTGGTATTGCTCAAACCGGAACAGGAAAGACTTTAGCTTATGCATTGCCAATATTGCAAGATCATAAGTTTTCAAAACAAATCAATCCAAAAGTTATTGTGTTAGTTCCAACCAGAGAACTTGTACTTCAAGTGGTAGAACAGTTTGAGTCTTACGCAAAATATATCAATATAAGAATAGTAGGAGTTTATGGTGGAACCAATATAAACACTCAAAAAATAGCAGTATCTCAAGGTGTTGATATTTTGGTTGGTACTCCTGGCAGATTATATGATTTAGTCTTAAATGGAGCGTTGAAAATAAAAGAAGTGAAAAAATTGGTTATCGACGAAGTTGATGTTATGCTTGACTTGGGATTTAGATATCAAATAAATAATATTTTTGAACTATTGCCCGGCAAAAGACAAAATATCATGTTCTCAGCAACTATGACTGAGGAAATTGAAAAACTTATAACAGATTTTTTCATAGCTCATGTAAAAGTATCTATTGCCGTTAGTGGTACACCTTTGGAAAATATAGAACAATCTTGTTATTCTGTTAAAAATTTCTATACTAAGGTAAATCTTTTATCTTTCCTTCTTCAGGATGTAGAGACATATAATAAAGTGTTGGTTTTTGCCCCAAATAAAAAAAGTACAGATAAAATATTTGAGTTATTAAGTGAGGAATATGAGTCTGAGATAGGAGTGATACATTCTAATAAATCTCAAAATTATAGAATTAGATCCATTACTCAATTTAGCGATAGGTCAAAAAGAATTTTGGTCTCAACAGATGTGATGGCAAGAGGTTTGGACATAAATGATATCAGCCATGTCATCAATTTTGACGTACCGGCATTCCCTGAAAACTATATGCACCGTATAGGAAGAACAGGAAGAGCTGAGAAAAAAGGGAAATCAATCTTGTTTTACACTGAAAAAGAAAGGGAGTATAAACAAGCAATCGAAAATTTGATGAAATTTACTATACCGGAAAAAGATTTTCCTGAAGAAGTCACAATATCGTCGGAGTTGACACCGGACGAGCGACCAAAAGAAAAGTACAAAAAAAACCACAATAGAAATACAAAAATACAAGAGTCAGGTCCTGCATTTCATGAAAAGAAAGAAAAGAATAAGAAAATAAATCAAGGTGGGTCTTATCGCAGAAAACTTGCAGCAAAGTACAAAAAGCCTAAAACAAGAGGAGATAAAATCGCAAACAGAAAGAAGCGATAGATCTATAATCCTAAATTAAAGCCAAAAGAAAATGTGTGATTTTTCCCTTGGTAAAAGTCAGGTGTAAAAAGCTTCACATCTGCTCCGCTTGCATTATTGAATTGATAAGTAAGTCGCAAATGGCTATTAAATGCAAATTCATAGGAGGCATTTAAAGAAATTACTTCATTAGTCCATCTAACTTCCTGCATAAATGGGTAAGTGACTGCAATATTCCCATTTATATATTCATAAGATCTACCATGACGAGCCTTGGTGTATTCTCCTTTAATCAATAATCTCGCTAAAGGTTTATATGCAATGGAAAAATAAAGCTCATCTGAATTTGATCTTAAGTAATGGCCTATATTATAATCATTACTTTGGAAGGTAGTAGTGCTGATATAGTGTTCATAAACTATAGGTCTAGTATGAGTGAACTCTGCAATTACGAATAGATTCTGTAGGAAACCATTTGAATTTTTTACACCGACTTTGTATCCGATTGGATTGTATTTGCCTTTCTCTTTTATTCTACCTATTTTTAATTCATCAAAAAATACCGTAGTGTATAGATTAAAATGCTTTAATCTTTTAATACTTAAATTTAGGAACATTTGTGAATTTTGTCCAACCGCTACTCCTGCTTTATCGGTAGAATTGAGCCAATGATCAACAGATTTAAAAAACATAAAAGGAATCATATATCCGGGATTGGGACTCATATCCGAATAGATAATGGAATTACCAAATGAGAAATATACTTTTTCAAAAGGTATGAAGCTAAACATATTTGCCGCTATATATTTAGGACGCATAACATCACGTCTATTTCCATTAGCAGTAGTAAATGATCTTGATGAATCGATCACATTGGATACAAGCCATCCGTGCATATAATTAAAATCAAACCATTTCGCAGGCTTTAGATGCAATTTCAATTGAGCATAAGAAGGAGCTTTAGATGACAAAATATTAGCTCCGTGATAATTAGTCCCCCACTCTACATGATCTTTAACCATACTAATACTTCCCCAATTCCAAGAATAGCCAATACCACCCCTCATCTCACTAAAATCACCACCTCCGCTCTTACTTCCCTTAAAATTCCCTCCTCTCTCAAGAGTCAAGTACTCTTTACGGTTAAATAATTCGGTCAGATTATTATCTCTAAGGCTTGCCCATCCGGATAGATGCATACCTATGCTCATCTTTAATGATCCTCCACCCCATCTATGATAGTTATTCCTCTTAGCATTATTATAATAGTTCATACCCCAAATAGGTCTCAATTCAAGATAAAATAAAGAGTCTCTGTATCGATAACCCGGAGGTAATAAAGTCAGATTGTATTTGCTCATTAATTTGCCAATAACAGGTATTTTTACTTCTGATTCATGTAAAGAAGTCGAAAAATAAGAATATTCGCTAAGATAAAATTCCAATTCTTTCAGTTGTCTTGAATTTAATGATCCCGTTTGGCGTTTTGCCTTTTTTAAACTCAAATAGATATCCTTATCTGAATATGGTTTTACTACATCATTCAAATCAATAATCCCTGATAATGACAATTCGTCCATAAATTCATATATCCCCGTGCTGGAAATATGTTCAGGTATTTCCTGAGAAAATACTTTTAAATTTATTAAGAATAGTGTTATTAGTATTTTATATTTCATATTTTTTATTTATATTTCACTTACAAGTGTTTGTAACGTAGTCTGGTGTTGAGCGGCTATACTGTCATAAACAAAATTTAATTTCTTATGCAAAAAAAGTAAAAATGAGTTTTTTTTATTTAAACCAACTTTCGTTTTTTGTCTTGATACAAAAAACGAAACAAAAAAAATCAAGGCTGTATTCTTTTTTTAACGCTCCAAAATCACTCAAAATTCTAAACGTCTTAAAACTCACCCGACTTCGTCAGGGCTTAAACAATAATCCGTTTTTAACGAATTTTGACCGATTTTTCCACTAAAAAGAATAATGCCAATTTAACTACTACCAAATTTAAAATAGCTGCGATCTTGATTCTCCAATACTTGCTTTTGCAATGCTAAGAAACTGGATAAACTCTCTATTTCCGCCCCTTTCATAGCCCTCTGCAATATTATCCATAGTACTTCCCGATGATCCATTAATCTGATCTTTCAAACGAAAATCTTTAGCTAACTCAGTCTCTTTTATTAAAAGGTAAATATCTTGACAGAACGCTCTGGCTAATTGCCAAGCCTCAATATCTTCAAATGTAACCCATGTTGCCATTATAGTATTCTTTTATGTGGTTTCAGTTTTTATTTGTTTCAGGTTTCAGGTTTTATTTGTTCCATGTTCCAATTTTTTTTGTTTCAGGTTTCAGGTTTTTTTGAACTTTGAACATTGAACTTTGAACCTTGAACATTGAACCTTTGAACCTTGAACCTTGAACCTTGAACATGAAACATTGAACTTTGAACATTGAACTTTGAACCTTGAACCTTGAACCTTGAACATGAAACATTGAACCTTGAACCTTGAACATGAAACATTGAACATAGAACATGAAACATTGAACCTTATTTCCCAAACAATTTACCGATTACTCCTTTTTTCTTTTGAAACATCTTCTGAACCGTCTCAACATCCTCACCATTTAAAATCTGATATATCCTACCCCATCCTATGAAACCACCTATATTTCGATCATCTATAAAAATATCTGCTTTAAGTTTTCTTGGCACATCCGGAGTATAATCTTCTTCAACAAAATTTTTATTTACAGCATAAAACTCAATTCCGTTTTTCTTACAAAACTCAACTGCTTCATCTAGTCTTTTACCCTTTCTATATGTCCATAAAACAAGTCTATGTCCATCCTCTTGCATCTTTTTCATAGTTTCAAATGCAAATATTAGCGGTTTACCAATATCAGGATATTTATCCTCTACTATAGTACCATCAAAGTCTATTGCTATAAGTTTACTACTGTTCATTTATTTCTTATCTGTGTTCTTTTGTTTCATTTTGTTTGTTTCAGGTTATTTTGTTTCAAGTTAATTTGTTTCAGGTTTTAAGTTTAAATTGAACATGGAACTTTGAACCTTGAACATGAAACATAAAACCTTATACATGGAACATGAGACCTTAAACATTAAAAGAATCGCCACCAAGGTTTCTTCTTCTCCTGTCCATAGCCATAACCATATCCGTAGCCATATCCGTAGCCGTAGCCATAGCCTTTCTTGATATCGGATCCATTCAATAGTATTCCCATATTCGGTAATCTATTTTCTTTATAAAGAGAGTCCGGAACATTCAGCATACGCTTATCTAAGTATCCTGCTTTAGTAACAAATATGGTCATATCTGCGTATTCGCTTAGCAACAAGGTATCAGTAACCATTCCTGTCGGGGCAGTGTCAACAATGATATAATCATAAAATGGTTTTAGCTCATCAAACAGTTGTTTTACACTACTACGCATAAGGATCTCTGATGGATTGGGGGGGATATCACCTGAAGGCAACACATGCATATTTGGTATTTCTTTCAATTTAATTATAGCTTGATTAATATCATAATCAGTATCGATCAAATAATTTGTAACCCCTTTGTCTCCTTCAATTCCTAAATATTGTATAACTTTAGGTACTCTTAAGTCCATTCCTATCAACAGAACCTTTTTACCGGAAATCGCCAGCGATGCGGCAAGGTTAATAGCTACAAATGTTTTTCCTTCCTTATTAATCGTGGAAGTAACTAAGATAGTTTTTGCTTTATCGTGCTCTCCTTTTAGCATAAAGCCAATATTAGTTCTTAGCAGTCTAAAAGCCTCTGACACATTCGTGTTTTTCTCTAATGCTACTAAATACTTGTTCTCTTTTACCTCCGGTATAGAACCAAGAAACGGTACTGCAATTTTTTCCAAATCCTTTTTAGTATGCACTTTTACATCCAATAAATCCTTTAAATAAAGAAGAAGTATTGGAAATAACAGTCCAAGTAGCAAGCCAATGATATATATAATTTTCTTCTTGGGACTTATGGGCAACCCGGAATCATACGCAGGATCTAATATCTTGGAATTTGATACTGTTACTGCTTTAGCGATAGCTGTTTCCTCTCTTTTCTGTAATAAGTACAAGTAGAGATTTTCTATAATTTTTCTTCTCCTTTCTATTACAAGAAATCTTCTCTCTTGTTTTGGAATGGCTTTGATACGGGATTTGAAACGATTGGCATCCTTCTCAAGATCTGCTATATTTATTTCAATAGAGTTTTTAATATTATCCAAACTTTGCTTCAAGCTCTCTCGCATATTGACAATTTGCTCCTCAAAATTAAGAAATACAGGACTTTTCTTCGTAGATGACTTAAGGACTCTATTTCTTTGCAACACGAGTTTGTTATAGCTATTAATCGAAGATTCAACAGAAGAATAGGTGATTCCTAGATTAGCAGGAATCAAACTTGAATTATCCTTTTGGTTTTTTAAATAATCAATGATATATTCAACAAGATTCAATTGAGTATTGAGTTCACTCAATTTTTTTGTGGACTCCGCCATATTATTTAGAAAAATATTCGATTCGGAAGCTAAATCTGTTAGACTATTTGAACTCTTAAAATGCTCAACATTACCATCCAATTTATCCAATTCTTCTTTGATTAATACTAATCTATCATTTATAAAATCAAGAGTATTTTTTGATACTTTATTTTTATCTTCTATTGCATCCATTTTATGTTCCGCTAACAGGGTATTTAATATATCCACTGCTCTCTTTCTATTGGAATCCTTTATACTCAGATTTAACACTTTTGATAACTGACTAGCCCTTTCAATATTAATTCTGGATTTCAGGCTATTCACAACAGACTCTACCGGCTTAATAACAATTTTTATTTCTTTGTTAATAAAACCACTTATTTTTTTATTTGGTACAAACACTACATCCCCGAATGACAGCTTTACTCTTTCTCCAAAACCAGCATGCAAAAATACTGAATCTGTCTTTGTCATCAAGTCAAATGAAGATTCAGAAACAATCTTCATTTTAAAAACAGTATCAACTCTATCAAATAATGAATCACCTATAAAATAATCCATTTTTACCGGTGAGTCTATGTACATATCTTCTTCTCTTAATTTCAGATATTTCCTTAGTGTACCCAAATTTTTATAAGATATATTAATTTTTAGATCTTTGACTACCCTAGTTAACAAAATAGAAGATTTCAATATATAAATATGATTTTCAGAGTTGTCTCCAAGTTTTGGTATTACTCCCAAATCTTGAAAAGCCGAAACTTCTGTTCCCATACCATCGGCATCTTGAACTTTTATCAATACAGATGCATTTACTTGATAAATAGGTGTAGTATACCTTAAGTACATAAAAGTTCCTATCAGAAAAACTATCAAACTTAGCACAAACCATGGCCAATATCTCAAGTATTTTTCGATTAACTCTCTTATATTTATCTCTTCCTCCATACTCTCTTCCAGAGGATTTTTACCAATCTCAAATTCCATTTATTAAAATTTATATTAATATTAAAAC
>JALVAD010000149.1 GCA_027011385.1 Saprospiraceae bacterium
GAGGATTGAGGTGGGTTCTAAATAAAAAGTTATGAAAATATTATCATACAAATATGGAGTTTTGACTTATTTCACTTTATTTGTACCAAACTTTTAACTAGCGTACTTACTAGACAGACAACTTTTAACCAAAATATATAAATTAGGTTTCGTTATGATAAATCTTAATATTTTTTGCTAAAAGATGTGTCATAACGAAAGCCTCACAAAGGGAAGGGAGAAGTGGATGTGCTTGATCGTAAGGAAAAGCTACAATCGTTTTATCTTGTTTTCAACCGGAATTGTATTTTTACGGAAGAAAAGTGTAGCATTTGCGGGTGGCTGCTTCCTCCCTTGTAAGGGAGGAGTGAGGTGGGTTCTAAATAAAAAGTTACTTTAAAAAAGTCTCGAAATCCGGGTTATCTCTCTAAAACCCCTTTCCTTTTGGCCAATATAGTACTTGAGACTATTCCGAATATCACAACTGACACTGAGCTTATCGGCATCAATATAGCTGCAATAAGTGGCGATAATTGACCACTCGCGGCGAAACTGACGCCAATAATATTGTATAAAAAAGCAATTATGTATGCTGCATAAATCAATTTTCTCGTATCAATAATATAGTCAATATAATTACTAATTTTATCAAACTTGTCCGCATTTACTATCACATCGCTTGCAGGGGTGAAATTATTTATATTTTCAGTAATAACTATGCCTACATTACTTTTTTGCAATGCTCCTGCATCATTCAAACCATCTCCAAAAAACAATACTTTCTCTCCTTTTTCTTGAAGTCCTGATATATAATTGAGTTTATCTTTGGGCTTTTGTTCAAAAAACATTTCGGTATGTGCAGGAAAAATTTCTTCCAATTTTCTTTTTTCACTATCTGTGTCTCCTGAAATCAGTGCAAGAGAAAATTTAGAACCAAAATAATCAATAAATTTATTTAGACCTTTTCTATAGATATTTTTGATTAAAAAATATCCTTTTACTTTATCATCAATTGATACGTAAACTCCATTTGATTGAGATTGTTTTTTGCCTGTAACAAACTCTTCCGAGCCAATTTTTACACTATGCCCATTAATTTCTCCAATTATCCCCTTCCCTATTTTTTCCTCAAAAACATCAGCTTCTATCATTTTGCAATCCAAGGCTTCATAAATCTGCCTACTCAGCGGATGAGATGATTGAAATGCGAGGGTTTTAATTAGAATTTCATCAGATTCACTCAACTTTTCTCCTGTATATGATATTTTATTTTTAACAGCATAAGTAAGAGTCCCCGTTTTATCAAAAACTACTGATGATATTTTTTGAATCGATTCAAAAACATCGGTATTTTTTAAATAAAAATCATTTTTACCCAAAATCCTCATTGCATTTCCAAAAGTAAATGGAATAGATAATGCTACTGCACAAGGACAGGCAACAACCAAGACAGCTGCAAATGCAAAAATCGCTTTTGAAGGGTCTGCATACAACCAATATATCAAAGTAGAAAATGCAATAAACAAAATTACATAAGTAAATGATGTACCTATTTTATCGGCCAAATCACTTATAGGCTTTGTATTTTGTTTTTCAAAGGCACTATCGTTCCATAATTGAGTCAAATAACTCTGTGATACACGTTTGGTAACCGTCATTTCTATTGATTCCCCCGTCTGTTTCCCCCCTGCAAAAACCTTCTGCCCGGCTTGCAAAGGCACGGGAATGGATTCTCCTGTCACAAAACTATAATCTATTCTTGCGCTTCCTTTTAGTAAAATACCGTCAGCTGGAATTAATTCATTGCTTTTTATTATTATTGTATCACCCGGAGCTAATTTATCAACTACAACGGTAACTTGCTCACCTTCTTCTTTTTTTGTGACTGCTATGGGAAAATAAGATTTATAATCCCTGTCGAACTCAATTGAATGATATGTTTTCTGCTGAAACCATTTACCTACAAGCAAAAAGAAGACTAAACCGGTAAGGCTATCAAAATAACCATGACCGACACCACTAACTGTCTCGTATACACTCCAAAAGAAGATAGATAAAATTCCCAAGCTAATCGGAACATCGATATTCAGATTTCTTTTTTTGATTCCCAGCCAAGCAGATCTAAGATAATCCGCTCCACCATAAAACACAACAGGAATAGAAATAAAAAGATTAACATAACTAAAGAATGTAAAAAAACTTTGATCTGTATCTTTGATTAAGCCTAAATATTGAGGAAAAGTAAACAGCATCACATTCCCAAAAGCAAACCCTACCAAACCCAGCTTATAATAAAGTGATCTGTCTGCTACTTTCTTGGTTTTGTCATCGAGGTTAGACATATTAATCGCAGGTGCATAACCTATTGAATCCAATAACTCGACCACCTTACGAAGGGTGATTTCCTCATTAACAAAATTTATAAAAATCTCTTTTTTAGTAAAATTCACACGTGATACCGTAATCCCCTCATTGAATTTATATAGATTTTCGAGCAACCATACACAGGCAGCACAATGCATTTGAGGTAAATGAAAAGTTACTTTACTTTGCTTTCCATCAGTAAAATCAATAATACGGTCTATGACTTCGGGATCATCCAACCAACCATATTGCTCTTGCTGTCTTCCTTTGAGACTAAATCCGGCATTTTCATCAATATCGTAATATTGACACATACCTGTACTATCAAGTATCTCATATACCGTTTTGCATCCATTGCAACAGAAATATTTTTTCCCTATATGCACTTCATCATTTGGACAAACATCTCCACAATGATAACATATCAACTCACCTTTATCATTCTTCAGTACAAGCTCCTCTATATTCTCCTGATTCGGCTCTTCGTCAAGAATGTCTATTTCTGTATAAAGCTCTTTTTGCTCCAAAATATTTTTTTGGTAATTATAACAAGTTAAATCTAAAATGACGCATATATTTCATTTTAATTTTCCAATATTTATACGACATCTTAAAGTTAATTTGGTATTAAATAAATATTAATAATGCAAATTTAAGACAATTAATCAGAATCACTATAAATATAAATTAAATCTATAATTCTACAATAAAAAAAAGAGGCGACATAAGTCACCTCTCTTTTTTACAAAACTTAGTAATTATTATCTAATCAGAGTAACATCACCTGCCACAAAATCATCTTTTCCATCACTCCATGTAAATTCAACTAGGTAAACATATACTCCTTGCATTGCTTTTTTCCCATTGTAATTACCATCCCAGAAGTGATTTTTCCTATCACCAAATGAGAAATCGGTATCACTGTAGATCAAATTACCCCATCTATCCCAAACCTTAAAAGTTCTGATTTTATCAACGTTCTTACCATCTTTGACAAAGAATTTATCATTCTTTCCATCTCCTTCAGGACTGAAAACATTTGGAACTTCTATCTCCTTAGTAATAGCTGTGGTAACTGTGAGACAAGCTTCACCTGTACATCCGGCATTATCTTCTACTTCTGCGCAATAAACGCCTTTATCAGAAACTACCAGATAATTGCTATGAACCGTATCAATAGCTTCTCCATCTTTTGTCCAATTGTAAATACGTATATCATCTCCTGTTCTACCTGTCACATTTGCAAACAGAGTATCTACGGCACCATTTTGAAGTACTGTTACCCCTGTCACCTCAACTATTATCTGTGGTTTGATATCAACAGCAATATCTTTTTCTGTTGAACAACCTAAAGTTGATAATACTTTCAACACATAGGTACCTGATTCAGATGTACTGTATTCTCTATTAGTACCTAATACATCAGTTGAACCTTTCTTAGTCCATTCATATCTATCAGCTTCGTTTTTAGCATATAAAGTTACCGGTTTATCTTCAAAACAGACACTCACATCACCTGCATCAGCGATAGGTGTCGGATCAACGATAATACTTACTCTTGCACTTTTATCAGGACAAGGATCAACACCTGTCAATGAATATTCAAAAATATACTCTCCTACATTCTGTCCATCAGTATTAAAAGTGCCGGCATTTGCATCAAAAGCATTTCCTGTACTTGGACTTGCAGAAACCTCCGTCCATGTACCACCTGCATCACCTCCAATTAAAAGGCCTCCAAGATCAAAGACCTCACTAGTTCCTTCACATACATGTTGAGGTTGTGGTGTTCCCGGATTCACCGCATTTTGAACAGTAATGGTCTGACTTGCAGTATCCGTACAATAAACCCCTTTATCATTGAATTTGTATATAATAGTATAAGTACCTGATTCTGCACCCGCTGGTATAAACTTATTACCGGACAAAACTCCAGTTCCTGCCGGCGTTACCGTCCATACCCCTGCCGGTACAGGTATTATTCTATCACCATTGGGCTTAACAACATGTTCACTAAGATTAATCTGTGCAGAATTCTCATCATTACAGACATCGGCAAATGCACTTAAATTCCATTGTTCACAGCTACACTCCACTACATTGATATAGATAGTATCGACAACATCCTCACAAGGAGCCTTTGCAGTCGTTGTTCTAAACACAAATCTATAAGTTTTATCCGTTGTAACATTTGTAAAATCTACATTAGACCAATCAGCATTATGAGTAACATTGGAATTATCAAAATCTCTCCAATTACCAATTGTAGCATTCCCTTTAATGAAATAATCATTAAAGTTCAACACTCCCGGATTGGTAGATCCTATACCACATACCTCTACAGGCATATGATCCAATTCAAGTTCAGGTGTATGATATCTGTTGATAGTAACCTGATCTGATCCAAGACAACCTGTATTAGATTTGACTTCCAATAGTACTGTTTCCACATCTTTACCCAAAGTCATTGTGAATTTAAGCGTAGCATCCGTACCCAAGACTTTTCCTGAAGAATTAGTCCATTTATAATTATCATATGTTCCGGAAACACTCAAAGTAATTTCATCATCTTCACACAAATCTTTAGCTCCCACTATTACAGGAGTAAGGTTATCCGTTTTGACAACTTTGATAGTATCAAAAGCAGTACAACCTATTGCATTGCTAACGATCACTGAATATACTCCTCCTTCAGTAACTTCAATCGATTCTTCTCCATCAAAACTTGCAAGATGAACATTATCTTTTGACCAAATATAATCGGCGAATTTACCGGGGGTCAATATCGCTTTATCATCAGCACAAATCTGTACGCTATCTTGTAGTGAAGGATACATCCTAGGATATGCATCTACATAGATACTATCCACACCTTGACAGCCTTCATCATCGGTAACTGTCACATAATAATTTCCTTCGCCAACACCACTTATTACCCTATCAAACGAACCATTGCTCCATTTATAGGCATCATAACCGATAGGTGCCGTTAATGTTGTGTCTCCATCATAGCAAATATGTATAGTATCAACATCAGGTATAATCTTTGGTTCAATTTTAGGTTTCCTTGTAATAGTAAATGTTGTATTACCCGCACAATTACCATCGCTTACATACAGATAATACGTTCCTTCTGCAAGATATATACTATCTTTATCTGTTTCAGGGATAACTTTTGCTCCACTGGCATTATTAAATCTCCATTCATAAATTGTAAAATTACCACCCAATGCAACCATTAGTGTTTTATCATCTTCAAAACACAATGAAGTATCTCCAACAACGTAAGGAGTCAACTCACTCGCTTCTGATGCTACAATAGTATCTTGAGCTGTACAACCTTCAGAACTAACTACTACGATAATGTAATTACCTGCTTTATCAATCACTACATCTTGAGTGGTTGAGACAGGGATTCCACCTGTACTATTGTAATACCAATTGTATGTACTATACCCTCCGGGAGCAGTTATTGTCGTACTAAATCCAGTACAGAAAGTAGCAGTCGGAGGTATATTCGGCACATCAGCAGTGAAAACATGTACATTAATACTACCGTTAGAAACACATCCACTGGAATTGATAGCAGAAACTTCATATGTTGTCAAATCATCGGTTGGACATACAGTAATTGATTTGGTTGTATCACCGGTATTCCATGTATAAGAATCAAAATCTTCAACTATAGTTAAGGTCGTACAATCACCAACGCAAATACTAGTATCACCAACAATCTCGATATCTGTTACTGCATTAGGTAAAATATCAAAGTCTATGGTGGTATCACAACCAAATACATCTATAATCTGAACAAAATTACCAGGTGAAGTTTCACAGAATTCATGCTCAGGATTATTCGTTATGTCACCATTCCAATATATTTCATAGACCTCATCAAACAACATTCCGTTATCTTCATCAAAAACGACCTCTACATTAACACAATTTTGTCCCTCACAAATATATACCGGATTTCCCGGATTTAGAGTTATATTCATAGGTTTCCTAAACCATACATTTACACATGTATCATGTGAACAAACAACACCATCATCATGCTCTTCTTTCAACTCCAAACATAACTGATAATCATCCGGATTCTCACTAGGTGGATAAACAGTACCATACTCATCAATCTCTATGATATAAGTTTCATCACCTCCATTTGCTCCCTCTCCCGGATCCCAATACCAGTTAAATTCAAAATCAGAAGATTCTCTTCCAAGTAAATCTACGGTAAACTCTTTGTATTCACCCCAGCATAAAGTATCCCCTTGCAACTTGAATTCTACATCAGGATAAACATTAAATTTAAGTTCTCCTGTATTCTCACAACCAAGATCATCCGTTACAGTAATACTAAATGTATGCAATCCTGCACCAAATGACTCATCTATGACAATATTAGCTCCTTCTCCGGATTTACCGCTTATATCGTCCTGCCACTTGAAGGTATATGTTCCGGGGAAGCCACAATCAGCATCAATCGGAAGGTCATATGGCAAATCTGACATACATGCTCCAAAGATATCATCTTGCTCAGGTATCCTTGGTAATGGATAAACATTAACTTCAATAGTATCAATCTTTCCTTCACAAATCATCCCGGGTATAATTACCTGTGCATAATATGTCACAATTTCAACGTCACATAGATCTTCATCATTTATGGTAAGAACATCATCAATTGTACCAAATCCATCAGGGAAAGAATGATCATTTTCTCCATCTACATTTGGATTATCATCAAAAGTTATTTCTATAAGCTCAGTACTGCCATCTTCTGTTGTCACATCGACACCCGCTTCAGAGCCGGAACAAATATCTTGAGGTTGCGGAATAGCTATAACCCCGGGAGGTATATCACAATTAACTTTCCAAGCAGGAGAAAATTGCGGCTTATCAATTAAACATTCCGCTTTTGGATCATCCCAACAGCCTGCTCCCCCATCTGAAAAAGTCATAAAGTTAATCAGCAAATCATCGTTTTCCAGACATTCTTCTTGTGTCGCAAACTCCCTAACTTTTAAATTAATAGTCCAATCTATATTAGATACGGGAGAGCCTATTCCATATTTACGCGATGGAGAACAATTATTTGCGTCACAATCAGGAGAAGAACCTTCCTGAACCCAAAAATAACCACTTGGTAATGGGTCTTGTTCTACCATTCCACCTGAACAAGGACAATTTTCACACAATGTATTACATAATCTTAAGTGTCCTTGATCATCTGTATATGTACATAAAAAACTAAATTTTTCCATAACGAGTGGAGGGCAATCACCATTTTCATCATACCATTCAGCAGCCCCCATAGGTGTACCTGTTGGCGGATTACTTGAAAAATTAAAATCGGTCATATCCCAACCCGGACCAAACTTAGGTATTAGACCGATTATCCAATCGTCTCCGGTCTGTGTAGCATCATATGTAAACTGCATATGAACTGTAACCTCTTCGCCGGGGCAAAACGGACCATTATAAGGAGGGCCATCAGGCTCGGCATCTGTATTCTCTCTTTCCGTAACTTCAAATACCAATGTTTCATCATTTCCACAACCCAAATCCGGTCCCAAACAAACAACCACATTTTTGATTGTAGCAGCACAAACTTCAAAATTGGGATCATCAATCACATCTCCGTCATTCGCTGAAACTGCAATATAATAGACTCCTTCTGTCACCCCGGTAATAAGTGGCGGTGCAGGAGGAGCAGCGTCTAAACTACAATTAAAAGACCCAGTGCCGGCAGCATTGGTCAAATCAGTACAATCATCATTGGGAGAATGAAATATTGACCATACCGGAGTCCAGCTACCATTTGTTGTAACGGAAGTATATAGCTGTGCAGCTTCGGCATCGGTATTGACCTGAAACCAAACTGTTGGTTGTGAATTAAAACCGGCACAACCACCAGGTAGCCCGGGATCCGGGCATGCCAAATCCAAACATCCCTGAGCACAAACATAATTTACCACTACATCATCCGGCGTCACAGGATCCAATTCCTGCGCACCAGTAATATCTTCACATGCATCTGCAATATCACAATCTTTTATACTTTCTACTGAAATATCAAAAGTACCACAATCACCATCATTATCAGAACTTGCGACTTTTATGAATATATAATCACCATCTTCCAAGCAACCTATATGCATATCAGTTACTGGAAGACCATCACACTTTGACTTTCTGAATTCCGCAGTACCATCACATGCTGCGTCAGCACCTCCTACGTAAACCTCCACACCAATACTTCCACCTATGGTTCCTCCTGTGATATTTATATTAACACCATCGGAAGCAGGATCGTATGCAACTCTATACCAAACAGCATTATCATCCGAAGCTGAATTACAACTTACATTTGCCTGATCTTGTCCGGGATCATCATTGGCACCAACAGCACAACATGTAGTACCAGAGTGAGAACCTCCTGTTCCTAAATCATATGGAGGCCTATCATTTGCCATACACGGACTGTCATTGACAGGTGGTACGTCAATTTTTATATGTATATTATATGATTCTCCATCTCCTCCCGTAGGATCAGTAACAGCAATATAGAAATATGTACCTTCATCAGTAGCATCAAGAGCTATAGGCGCTGCCAATGTTCCTCCTGATCCACACCATCCTGCTGTCAATGGACAGGCATCTGCTTCTTTAGCTATAACCATATCTACATCACCGGATGATGGATTATCAACTATTACATCAATAGATGCTGCTCCTGTCGGGATCAAGACTTTATACCAAACCGTTGGTCCTTGACTTAAATCACAAGCACCTACTGTATATGGATCAGGACAAGCATCCGTATTACATTTCTTAATAAAATCAACCCACTCACATTCTGCATCTACCGTTAACTCTTCAGCATCTTCACATTTATCATTTGCATTACAATCTCCGGCAGGTTTATCTAACATGGTAGATGTAATATCAAATGTTCCTGAATTGGGATCAGAAGTCGAAATCTGCAATTGATATGTGCCTTCATCTAGACATTTCCACTCGAATTCTGCTGTACTTATATCTTCACAATGCGCTGGTGCAGTATATGCGGTTCCTGTACAAAATTCTGTGTTTACTGCTGATATACCTGCAACGACAGTACCATTAATGGGCTCTGCACCGCTTTGTTTAATCAGTATATTGATTCCATAAACTGGCGCAGTAATAGTGAATGTATAAAATACCGCATTGGTCTGATCATCTCCTGAACAATCAGGGAATGATACTCCTGCACCACTACATGCATTTGTCTGCTCATCAGGTAATGTTCCTCCTCCAGTCAAATCAAAGTTTGTCATATCTGCACAGGCATCATCATTTGGTGGTCCTGATGTAATCTTTATCTCTATATCAAAATCTCCTCCTGTATCTCCGGTTGAACCAACACCTATCAAATAGGTAGTATTAGGATCTACCGTTCCCAGTCCATTTGGTCCGTCACCGGTAGCACATCCTCCTCCGGCTGCAACAGTAAGAGCTGTACAGTCATTACCGTTGTCAAACATAGTTGCAAACAGAGTTCCTGTACCTGTATAACCTGTAAACCTAACACTTACTGAAGACCCCATAGCTGTCGCTGGCGGAGTAGTAAATTTAAACCAAACAACTTCTTCATGTGAATAATCACAAGCAGTACCAAAATCATTGTCTTCCGAACATGCATTTATATTGCTTTCATTTGCATCCGCTCCTTTCCATTTACACAAATCTATATCATCGTAAATTATTTCTTCTGCATCTGTACATATATCATTTGCCGGTCTTGCTACTACATTCTCGGTGACGCTTACTTCATATTCTCCAAATTCTCCGGCTGTCTCACTTGTACCTATCATTATCACTACTTTCTCTCCTTGTAGTTTACAAAGCAAGGTCAATGTATTGTCAGTACAGTTATCCAAGATAAAATTACTCTCATCTCCACAAGCTACATCTCCATCATAAGTCGCTATGGTGAATGGTCCGGTAGCAGTTGTACCGTTTACCGTAATTTCCAAATCCGCATCTTGCGTCATAGTATGCTCATAAAACAATGTTTTTCCGGTGGTATTATCCACATTACAGCTTGTAAAATCCGGTCCGGCACAGGTATTGTCTTCTGTCAAGGTAGTACCGTCTGCTATATCTTTTGGGGCAAAGTTTGCATCACAAGGATCATCATTAACAGGGGATTCATTGACTTTAATATCAAAATCAATCGCTCCTTCTCCTCCCGATGAACCTACAGCTATATAGTAAGTATTGCCACCGGTAATAGCAAATGGCCCAAATGGTCCTGCTCCGGTATTACACGATGATCCTGCATCAGCCTCTGTTTGATTATCACAATCCGATGTCTCTTCAAATAAACCTAAAAATCCTGTTCCGGCTGTAGTGAAATTATCAAATTCCACCGATGTCGCATCGGCAGTAGCAATAAATTTCATCCACACTACAGGTTCTGTATCGTAATCACATCCTGCCGCAGTAAAGTCTTCAAAACATGCATTTGTATTATCGGTACTTACAGATTCCCATTGGCATGCTGTATATGGGATATCCTCTGCTCCTGAACATTCATCATTAGCAACTGTACTTACATTTTCTGTCATTGATATTCCGAAGTCTCCTTCTTGTGTATCTTCACTTCCAAATACCAATATTATAGTCTCCCCATCTTCTATACACTCAATTGTAAACTGTGTGCCAAGAGTGGCGCAAAATGTATTATTTGGAGCATTGTACAATGTCCCGTCACAGGCATCAGTCATAATAGCTACATCCAATCCTGTAGCAGCTGTTCCGGTAGTATTTGTATTGCCGGTTACTGTTACATCCAAATCAACATTTGCTCCATTATTATTGGTATATTTATAATAGACCTCATGAGTTGTTCCATTTACTTGCGCACAATAGTCGTATTCCGCATCTGCACAGGCATTTGTTCCATCCAACCCATCTGCTAAATCTATCGCGTCCGCACAAAGATTATTGTTAGGTATATTTTTTATTGTAATTCCTATGTTGAACGTGCCTTCTGTACTTGCCGAACCTATTAACAAATAGTATGTGGTACTTGGCAAAACGGTTAACCCCGTTAAAGAACCTGAAGTTGAGCATGAACCTCCGACGAATGCCAAATTATCACAGTCAGGCCCGGTATATAAAGCAAAACTGGCATCTGCTAAATCGGTAACTATATCTGCAATTTCAGCATTTGCATCTGTACTAAACATATACCATACACTACTCATCGCATTGTCATTAAAATCGCAACCTCCA
>JALVAD010000150.1 GCA_027011385.1 Saprospiraceae bacterium
GCTATGGTCGAAAGGAGATAGTACTTTTAACATTTTATAGTTTTTTATAATTATCAGTTTTTTTACAATTAAACAAGCTAACTCTCTTACTACAAAACCAACTATAATTTACACCAAGCACCATGATCGTGTTGTGGCTCTATAACTTTCTTCTGATTATTTAAATAATGCTTTACAGCAAATAGTGCTGCTACGGTAGATTCTTCTTTTATGTTTTCCTTAATAGCTTCTTTAGTGAAATATTTTTTCACGAAATTTGTATCAAAATTACCTGAAATAAAAGCTTGGTGTCTCATCACAAATTCCCCGAAGTCCAATGTTGTTTTAAGACCTTTTATCTTGTATTTTCTTATTGCTTGTAGCATTAGATTTATTGCTGAACCTCTATCTTTGCCATACACTATTAGCTTTGATAGCATAGGGTCATAATAAATAGGAATATCCATTCCTTGTTCAAAGCCACTATCGACTCTAAAATATTTCCCTTTTGGCTCAATATATGTTTCTAGAGTACCTATGCTAGGCAAAAAATTGTTTTCCGGATCTTCAGCATAAACCCTGAGTTCTATCGAATGTCCATTAAGATTTACTTGATCCTGTCCAAATCTCAACTTTTCACCTCTAGCTACTCGTATTTGTTCTTCTACCAAATCCAATCCGGTGATAAATTCTGTAACAGGATGTTCAACCTGCAATCTTGTATTCATTTCAAGAAAATAAAAATTGAGATTTTCGTCCATTAGAAATTCAACAGTTCCTGCTCCTACATAATCGCATGATTTTGCGACATATACTGCTGCTTCTCCCAATTTTTTTCTTATATCAGGGGTTACAATTACCGCTGGAGCTTCCTCAATTACTTTTTGATGTCTTCTTTGTATGCTACATTCTCTCTCGTTGAGATAAACTACATTGCCGTGTTTATCAGATAGGATTTGAATTTCAATGTGTCGAGGTGAAGTTATATATTTTTCAATAAACACAGCCCCATTTCCAAAAGCTGATGTTGCTTCATTGATAGCCATTTTGAGTTGTTCTCGGAAATCCCTCTCTTTTTCTACAATTCTCATTCCCTTTCCGCCACCTCCGGCAGAGGCTTTTATCAAAATTGGAAACCCTATCTTTTTTGCAATTTCAATACCTTCATCTATATCTGTAAGCGCAGAGTCTGTACCGGGAATCATTGGAATATCGTATTTGCTAACGGTTTCTTTTGCTGCCAGCTTATCGCCCATCAGCTGCATTGATTTTGGTTTAGGTCCTATAAATTCAATTCCTGCCTCTGTGACTTTTGTCGCAAACTCAGCATTTTCGCTAAGAAATCCATATCCGGGATGAATTCCATCCACACCATTGGCAAGAGCCAATTCTATTATTTTATCTCCCAATAAATACGATTGATTTGAAGGAGCTGGGCCAAGAAGATATGCTTCATCTGCATTTTTTACATGAAGTGCATCTCTATCAGCCTCTGAATATACAGCAACAGAAATAATCCCCATTTCTTTCAATGTTCTAATAATGCGAACTGCAATTTCACCTCTATTTGCGACTAAAACTTTCTTCATGTATTTAAATTATTTTTTGTTTATTAATGGTATAAAAAAGCTTCGTTTAATATTAGTTTGCATTTATTTCGTTCAGACAACTAAATTGTTTTATCAAAAAATCGATATTATATACTTCATATTCTTCTACACCACCATTCCATTCTACTCCCATTTTATCCAATTCTGTTTTTCTAAGTATTTTCAAATCAGCTTTGGAAATTGGGTAAAGTCCTTTGTAAGTCACCATTTTTCCACTAGCATCCCTTGTCCCTAAGTCATTGTATATATTTTTTAAATAAACCTTATCACCTCCTATCAGGGTTATCCGGAGCATACTGTTTACAGACAAACCATTGTAGCCTGTCTTAATATATTTTGTATCTACAGCAAATTTAAGTTGTAAAAAATAGTCTGAACTTTTCCTAGAAAGAGCACCGAAGCATGTCAAAAAAGGTCTATCTGTAAAATACGGTTTCAATTTCTCATGAGTAAAAGAAAAAATCTCTTCCGGTTTTAATTCTGTTATCCTTTTGCCGGATAATCTGTCATATGCATCGTATTTTACGAAGCAGTCACCTTTCGTGGTGTATATAGTCTTGCCTTCACTTGTAATTGCATTTTTCCTTACTCTATGAACTCTTGAAGATTTACAGGAAGAACCGAATAAAAATGCAGCCAATAAGAAGTATAAGGTTATCTTTTTTGAATTCATAAATTAATTTTTTGTTACTTAATTACCTTCAACTCTTTGCCTATTTTTGTAAATGCTGCAACAGCTTTGTCAACTTGTTCGATATCGTGAGCGGCAGATAATTGAACTCTTATTCTAGCCTTTCCTTTTGGTACAACAGGATAGAAAAATCCAATTACATAAATATCCTCTTCCAATAATTTGTTAGCAAAAGCCTGAGCAAGTTTTGCATCATAAAGCATAATTGGAACAATTGCGTGAGTACCGGGTACAATATCAAAACCGGCATCAGTCATTTTCTCTCTAAATCTTTTAGTATTTATCTCCAATTTATCTCTTAACTCGGTAGTTGAAGTCAATTTGTCTAATACATTGATAGTTGCACCTACTATAGATGGTGCTAATGAATTGGAAAACAAATAGGGTCTTGAGCGTTGCCTCAACATTTCGACTATTTCATGTTTTGCAGCTATAAACCCTCCGGATGCACCGCCAAGAGCCTTACCAAAAGTTCCGGTAATGATGTCAGGTCTGCCAAAAGCACCTGCGTGTTCACTACTTCCCCTTCCTCTTTTACCGACAAAACCAGTAGCGTGACTATCATCAACCATCACTAATGCATTGTATTTCTCACCCAAATCACATATTTTATCTATTTGTGCTATAACTCCGTCCATTGAGAACACTCCATCAGTGGCAATGAGTATTCTTCTCGCATTTTCTTTTTGAGCTAAAATCAATTGTTTTTCCAGATCTTCCATATTATTTGAAGCAAAACGATATCTTTTTGCTTTACAAAGTCTGACACCATCAATTATAGAAGCGTGATTCAAAGTATCTGAAATAATAGCATCATCTTTGCCTAAAATCGGCTCAAAAAGACCACCATTTGCATCGAATGCCGATGAATAAAGGATAGCATCTTCCGTACCGACAAATTCAGCTATTTTGCTTTCTAATTCTTTGTGAGTATCCAATGTGCCACAAATAAATCTAACTGAGGACATTCCATACCCCCTTTTGTCAATAGCTTCTTTTGCGCCTTCTGTTACAATCTCATTCGATGATAGACCTAAATAATTATTAGCACAAAAATTAAGTACTTTCTGCCCTGTATTTAAAGTTATTTCAGCACCTTGTGGGCTGTTTATTATCCTTTCTGTTTTGAATAAACCGGATTCTTTTATTTCATCCAGTTCCAGAC
>JALVAD010000151.1 GCA_027011385.1 Saprospiraceae bacterium
GAATGGGTAAAACCAATATTTTGGATACCATACATTATTTGTGTTTTGCAAAAAGCAATTTTGGTAGATTGGAACGAAATAATGTTATGATAGGAGAAGATTTTTTTAGACTTGAAGGTCAATTTCTAAATTTTGATAAAAAATATGATATTGTAATAAAAGTGAAACCGCCGGGCTTGAAAGTTATTGAAAAAAATGGAAAGGCTTTTAAGAAAGTGTCTGAACATATTGGTGATTTCCCTTTGGTAATAATTGCTCCAAGAGATAAGAATGCTTTATTGGAAAATAGTGTGGATAGACGAAAATTAATGGATAGAGCTTTGTCCCAAACCGATAAATCATATTTAAATGCTTTGGTAGAGTACAATAAATTGCTCAAACAGAGAAATGCTTTGTTGAAAAATAGTGATTTTGGCAATATAGATACTCTATTATTAGATACATATGATAAAAGAATTGCTCCTATTGTTGAATTGATTAGTTCGAAGAGAAAAGAATTTGTGAAAGAAATTTTACCGGACTTTTTGCTTATGTACAAAGAAATAGCTTCGAATAAGGAAACACCTGATTTGAAATATAAAAGTCAGCTGGATAAAAGCCGCTATTTGGATTTGGTAAAAGAAAGTTTCCAAAAAGATGTAATTCTTAAAAGGAGTTCCTCCGGTATTCATAAGGACGATTTGGAATTTTTGCTTAATGGTAAAAATTTAAAGTATTTTGCTTCTCAAGGACAATTAAAATCATATGCTTTGGCAATAAAACTGGCAGAATTTGCATTTTTAAAGAGAGTGAAAGGTTTTGAACCGATAGTTATTCTTGATGATGTATTTGATAAATTGGATAAATCACGTGTTGAAAAATTAGTCTCTTTACTGTTTAATGAGAGTTTTGGGCAAGTTTTTATTTCAGATACCGATAAAGAAAGGGTCGAGAAAATATTTATTGAAGCCGAGGTTGATTACAAAATTTTTGAAGTGAAGGATGGGATTATTTCGAATTGATTAAATTGAATGTTATGAAAAAAATAATTGTTATTTGTGTATTAATCTTAACGATATTCGCTTGCGAAAAGAATATTGAATCTTCTATTGAAGGGAATTATATAGGGCATATGCATTCAAATTGGAGTAGTTATAGTCCTCATTATGGATTTCAGGAGGGGGATACGGTTTATGTTGATACATTTATTGTAAAATTTGTAAAGGAAGATTCCATATTTTTCATTCATAAAAATAGTGTTAGAAAATTTCTTAGAAATGAAACTAATATTTATGGTGATACAAGTGGTTATATACACTATGGAAATGAATATAGATTGATAAAAGATAGCTTGTTTTATAAAGAATGGTCTAATGGTGGTGCTGGTTCAAGTTACAATCGCTCTTTAATAACATTTGAAGGAAGTAAAAACAATTAGATTTAATTATAAATGGAACATTCTGTAATTATAATATGTTTTTGTAGGTAAAAATAGCGTTGTGAAGAAAAAAAGAGTTCATACAAATGAAGAAAAACTTTCCGATACTATTGGAAGTTTTGTAAATCAGGGGCGTTTAAAGCCAAAACTTCAAGAGATAAGTATAAATAAGGTATGGAAAGATCTGATGGGCGAAATGGTCGATAGATATACAGCATCGCTGAAAGTGACAAATAATAAATTGATCATTTTGATTACTTCAGGCCCATTAAAACACGAATTGGCATATAGCAAAGACAAACTTATTGCTAAGATAAACGAAAGAATGGGAGATGCCTTTATTAAAGAGATAATTATTAGGTGAGATTTTAAAACTCAATGCTCTCCCCAATTTCCAAAAAGATAATCTTTTTTCCTCTTTCCTCAAATTCCTTTTTCACCAGTTCTTTATCGACGACGATATAGCCAAAAGTATCATAGTGATACGCAATTACCGTGTCACATTTCACAAAATCACTTGCTATAATGGCTTCTTCGTATCCCATAGTGAAATTATCTCCAATCGGTAGCACACAAAAATCGAGTTTTGGAGTTGTGAGAGGGATTAACTTCATATCCTGAGTCAAGGCAGTATCACCAGCTATGTAGAAACTGATTTCATCATTCCAAACGACAAAACCGGCCGGGTTACCACCATAAGAACCATCAGGCATACTGGAAGAGTGTATGGCATTGACCATTTTGAGTGTACCAAAATCAAATTCCCATTTTCCGCCGTGATTCATAGGATGTCCCTCTATATTTTTTGCAGCAAACCAATTGATTACTTCAAAATTGGAAATAATCTTTGCTCCTGTATTTTTCACTATTTGTTCTACATCGGCAACATGATCTGCATGACCATGAGTCAATAATAGATAATCTGCTTTTAATGAGTCAATGTCAATATTTTTTGCTAATTCATTAGCTGATATAAACGGATCTACAATTAAGAATTTATCATTTGTTTGTATCTGAAGGGAAGCATGACCGAGATAAGTTAGTTTCATGATTTTTAATTTAGGTGTAGCGAAAAAACTTTTAATACGTAAAATTATAAAGTTTTCAACAAAAAAGCAAATATTATTGTTGGTATTTGAGAAAGTAGTGCCTGTAAGAAGTGAAAAGTGAAAAATAAATGATAACGATAATCGTAGGATCCAATAGGAAAGGGAATATTTCTAATTTAATAGGTGAATTATACAAAAGGACTCTATTAAATTTAGACATTAAAAATGTCAGATTGATTAATTTGGAGTATATGCCTTCGGGTATATTGCACAAGGATATGTACACAGATACAAATAAATGGATTGAAAATATAAAGGAGGAATATCTTTATCCTGCTGAGAAGTTTATTTTTATTTTACCGGAATATAACGGGACGTTTCCGGGAGCAGTTAAATTATTCATAGATGCACTTTCATCTAAGGATGCAGAAAAAACATTTTATGGGAAAAAAGCTGCTTTGGTCGGTATTTCTGCAGGAAAATTTGGGAACTGGTTAGGATTAGAGCATTTTGGAGTCGTGATGAATTATCTTAAAATCAATGTTTATCATAAAAAGGTTTCTATTTCAAATCTATGGAAATATATGAAAGACGAAGTTAGTTTTGAAGATGAGAAAACCGAGGAATATATCAAAGGACAATTGGAGGGATTTATTAAATTCTAAAATAAACCGGTGAAGAGAGTAAAATATAAAGATTTAGGAAGTATTTCATATCAAGATGCATTGGTATATCAGGTAGAAGCTCAAAAGGCTCTTGTTGAAAGGAAACTTAAAATCAGAGATGGAGAGCTTACTGACGAAAATGATTTGATTCACACTTTGTTTTTTTGTGAACATACACCTGTTTATACATTGGGAAGGAGTGGTTCTATTGATAATCTTTTGTTTTTAGCCCCGGAATTGAACGAAAAGGGAATTGAATTTTATAAGACAAATAGAGGTGGGGACATTACGTATCATGGACCGGGGCAAATAGTGGGATATCCGATATTTGATCTCGATGATTTTTATCACGATGTGCACAGATACGTAAGAGATATTGAAGAAGTGATTATTAGGACAATGAAAGATTTTGGTATACAAGCATCGAGGATTGATGGTTTGACAGGTGTGTGGATTAAAGGGGAGGGTAGCGATCCCGATCGAAAAATATGTGCTATCGGTGTCCATATCAGTAGGTGGGTAACATTGCATGGTTTTGCACTTAATGTGAATACAGAATTGAAATATTTTGACGGAATAGTGCCATGTGGTATAAGTGAAGACAGCAAAACGGTCACTTCTATGCAAAATGAACTAGGACGTCTTGTTGATTTTGTAAAAGTGAAAGCTTCAATATTAAATAATTTCGAAAATGTATTTGACTCAAGATTTATTTGATTGGTGCATTTCATTTTTTGCATAATTGAAAGACTGATTGAAGGGGTAGTAAAATAAGGAAAACTTAGGACTCGAAAGCACAACTGCAAGGAGTGATTTTGAAGCCGGTTTATAAAGAAAGAATAAAAAACAATATATTAATAAAATGAATTTCACAGAACAGGGCATTTCATAAGCTAATTTTACTTTGCCTGCACATCAAAACAGGAAATAACCGAAATAACCGTAATATTTGGTTAAAAAACGATTGTGTAGTGTAAGATTTGCAAACAATTCTTAACTTTGCGTGATTTTTTAATATAAAAACTTTAATATTATCGACTTACTACTGAATATTTTGATTTTTGTTGTCAGCCTTGCGGTATTGATTAAAGCAAGTGATGTTTTTGTTGAATCCGCAGAAAAGATTGGTTTGGCACTTGGTGTTTCACCTTTTATCATTGGTGTTACTATAGTAGCCTTTGGTACTTCATTGCCCGAATTAGCTACTTCAATTGCTTCTGTACAAATGGGAAGTTCTGAGATTGTTGTTGCCAATGTTGTCGGTTCAAATATAACCAATATATTATTGGTTGTAGGAGTTGTGGCTGTTGTTGGGAAAGGTATTGACTTGAATTATAATATCATGAATATCGATATGCCTATGCTTATTGCCTCTGCATTACTGATGTGGTTTACTATATCAGATGGACATTTGGATTTGTTTGAAGTATCTTTATATTTAATATCTTTGGTTATATTTTTAACACATTCCATAAAGAAAAAAAGGGTTAAAGACGAGAATAGACCTGATTTGAAACCAATGTCATTTTTATTATTGATAATAGCAGGTGTTTTGATATATTTTAGTGCAGTTTATGTTATACAGGGGTTGAAAGGGATAGCAGAGATAGCTAATATTGACAAAGCGATTATATCAACCGGGGCATTGGCTCTGGGAACATCTTTGCCCGAGTTGGTAGTAAGTTTAGCGGCAATAAAAAGAAACAATCACTCTATTGCAATCGGTAATGTGCTTGGTTCAAATATTTTCAATACATATGGAGTTTTAGGAGTATCATCCTTATTTGGCAATCTTGTATTTCCGGCTTCAGTACTGACTTTTTCAGCTCCTTTTATGATAGGTTTGACTGTGATGTTTGCATTTGTAATGTTAACTAAGCAAGTCAGTAGATGGGAAGGATATATTTTGTTGATTTTCTATGCATTTTTTATTTACAATTTGGCTAAATTTGGAATTGTAGCCTAATTAATTCGCAGGAATAATTTCTTTGGTATGAATATAGAGTTGTGGTGTGTAGGAAAGACTCAGTTTGATTTTGTAAGTAAGGGAATAGAAGAATTTGCGAATAGACTAAAGCATTATACAAACTTTAGTATTGTTTATATAGATGATATTAAAAAAGGTAAAAAAGAGAATTCTGTTAGTATAAAAAAACGTGAAGGGGATCAAATATTAAAAAGATTGAAGGGGGATGAAATATTGATATTGATGGATGAACAAGGAAAGGGGATGGATTCGGTTAAATTTGCGGGTTTTATTGAAAATAAAATGATTTATTCTGGTAAAAAAATGGTATTTTTGATTGGAGGTGCATTTGGTTTTTCGCCAGATGTGTATTCTAGAGCGGATTTTAAACTTTCTTTTTCGCAAATGACCTTTTCTCACCAACTTATTAGACTTTGTTTTGTTGAACAATTATACAGGGCATTTACGATTATTAAGAATGAAAAATACCACAATATTTAGATTATGATAACAAAAATAATATCGGTTATAGTTTTTCTTGTTTCAATGCAAGGGTTTAATGACAGAAGTTTGTTTGAAAGGTTCAAACATTCTCCATATCGCGTGGTACATTATAAAGAGTATTACAGATTGTTGACCAGTGGGTTTTTGCATGGCAGTTGGGTTCATCTATTGGTGAATTTATTTGTATTTTGGCAATTTGGAGACTTTGTCGAGAATTTTATTTTTATATCTGTTTTCGGAAAAGTATTGGGTAGCTTTTTATATCTTTTGCTTGTGCTTTTGGCTATAGTTGTTGGTAATATTCCTAGTACAATTAAGCATAAAAATGATATGTATTATGGAGCTATAGGGTTATCAGGAGCAGTGTCTGCAATTTTGTTTTCTTATGTGTTGATTAGTCCTTGGTCAAAAATATATTTGTATGCGATTATACCCATTTATACTGTTGTTGCAGCAATATTGTATTTAGTATATTCACAGTGGGCTGCTAATAATTCTAGAGACAACGTTGATCATTCGGCTCATTTTTATGGCGCGATTTTTGGACTAGTTTATACCATTGCGGTTTACCCCGCTATTGTACCTTATTTTATTGAGAGGTTAATCCAGAATTTTCCTTTTTAGAATATAAATATAGCTATAATTTAAGGATTATTATTTAAAAAAAGTATTATATAAAAATAGATTTATGAGTAGTGAAATTAATAGAATAGCAGTTTTAACTTCAGGAGGTGATGCACCGGGTATGAATGCAGCTATAAGGGCTGTGGTAAGGACAGCCTCTCATTTTGACCTTCATGTTTATGGAGTATTTGAAGGTTATAAAGGATTGATTGAAGGGAATTTTAAAAGGTTGGAGAGTAGAGATGTGGCAAACACTATATTGAGGGGAGGAACTATATTAAAAACAGCCAGATGTGAAGAGTTTAAAACTGAAGAAGGAAGAAAAAAAGCTTATGATAGCTTGATGGCTTATGATATTGATGGGGTTATTGTTATTGGAGGAAATGGTACTTATACCGGAGCAAAATATTTTACTGAAGAATATGATATCCCATTTATTGGACTTCCCGGAACTATAGACAATGATATATACGGTACAGATTTCACGATTGGTTTTGATACATCAATTAATACTGCGGTAGAAGCAATAGATAAGATTAGAGATACAGCCAGTTCGCACAATAGATTGTTTTTTATTGAAGTAATGGGACGACATGCAGGCTTTATAGCATTGGAGACAGGTATTGCTTCGGGGGCAGCTGCTACTTTTTTACCTGAGACAGATTGGGGAATTGATGAATTATTGAAAATGTTGAGAAATGCAGCTATAAGGAAAAAACTATTTAATATAGTTGTGGTAGCTGAAGGCAACAAGAATGGTGACGCACATACATTGGCAAAATTGGTACATGAAAATCTCACTAACTATGAAACAAGAGTTACGACAATCGGGCATTTGCAAAGAGGAGGTTCGCCTTCTGCAGCTGACAGAGTTCTTGCAAGCAGATTAGGTTTTGAAGCTGTAAATGCATTGATAGATGGAATCGAAAATAAAGCTCTGGGCTTGGTTCACAATAAATTGAATAGAGAATCATTTAACAATGCAATCACGAAAAAGAAAAGCCTAGATAATAGAATGGTTGAAATTCTCAATATCTTGGCAATGTAGCTTGTTGTTATGGCAATAAAAATATTAGCAATAGAGTCCTCTTGTGATGATACGGCAGCATCTGTCATTGTCGATGGAAAGATTAAAAGCAATGTTGTTGCTAATCAAGCTATTCATAATATGTATGGTGGAGTAGTTCCTGAAGTAGCATCCAGAGCGCATCAAATCAATATCATTCCAACGATTGATACTGCCTTGAAAAAAGCAGAAGTTGATAAGAAAGATTTGGATGCGATTGCTGTAGTAAGTGGCCCCGGATTGATGGGGAGTTTGATAGTGGGGGTGACCTTTGCAAAAACTCTTGCATTGACCTTAGATATTCCATTGATAGAAATAAACCATCATCAAGCGCATGCGATGGCATTGTTTATTGATGAACCTAAACCTAGGTTTCCGCTGCTTGCGATGACAGTTTCCGGAGGGCATACACAGATAAGCATAATGAGGGATTATAATGATATAGAAGTTATAGGGAGAACATTGGATGATGCAGCTGGAGAAGCGTTTGATAAAACGGGAAAGCTACTTGGATTGGATTATCCTGCTGGACCAATTATAGACAGATATTCAAAAAAAGGTAGTGCGATTTTCGAATTTCCAGAGCCAAAAGTTAAAGATCTGGATTTTAGTTTTAGCGGTCTGAAAACAGCTATTTTGTATTTTGTCCAAAAGAAAAAAAAGGAGAATCCTGATTTTGTAAAAGAAAATATATACAATATTTGTGCATCAGTACAAGATAGGATTGTCTCTATTTTGATGAATAAACTAGTGAAAGCAGCTAAGATGGCAGGTATCCGGGAAGTCGCAATAGCAGGTGGCGTTTCTGCAAATTCCGGATTAAGAGAGGCATTGGTTGATAAGGGGAAACAGTTGGGGTGGAATACGTATATACCAAAATTTGAATATTGTACTGACAACGCAGCGATGGTGGCGATAACAGCTCATTACAAGTACTTGGATAAGAAATTTGCAGATTTGTCTTTGACACCAAAACCCAGATATTCGTTATAGGAAATGCGGGGTTTTAATTTGAAATAGATTATACCTTAGCTTATGCAAGGTATTAATAATTACATTAAGCGCTTCCTTATATGAAATTAGCTGTAAATATAATGTAATTAGACTTCATGCAGAAAAGATCGTAAAAAATAGAATATGTTTGACGAATTAACAAAATACAAGAATAATAATCATTTCTTCTTTACAGCAAATGAAGAACTTGAAAATGTATGTAATGCACCAAAAGACAAGAATGGAATTTATCTCGTTTATGAATTAAAAAATGGAAGAATTGAATTAGTTTATATTGGTTCTTCAGGCAAAATTCAAAATGACGGAAAAATAAAACATCGAACTGGTGGACTTTATGGCAGAATTATTAATAGACATCAATTTTGGGAAATACCAATAAAAAAATCATGGAAACAAAAATTAATAAACGAAAAGATTGACGCCTTAGATATTTATTGGTATGTCACTGTAGATTCTGAGAATATTGATATTCCCTTCTTTGTGGAGACAACTGTAATGCAACGATTTTTTGAAGTTAATGGGCGTTTACCTCGCTGGAATAAAGAAATATAAAACGTGTAATGACTCATTTGAAAATTATTTACAGAAACGGATTTATCCAATTACCCATCAACCGACATGGAATAGAAATCAATTTTATAAAACATATTTGAATGATTATTTGGAATATTTAAAACGAAATGAAATAGAAAGTACGAAAGCTGAATAATGTACATAAGGCATTGGGCGAGTTGGACAAGAGATGAATATTGAACAACGATTAACGAATGCTGATTTAAGAAGTAAAAATAATGATAATAGCATTAACTTTTTAGAAGCTTCTCTAGATAATGCTCCTTAAGTCCGAATAATTTTTTTATACTTTCTATTTGTTCTTGATATTCCTTGCGCTCACTATCTGAAATTGTACTTTTCTTACCAACTATCATTAGGTTTTTAGGAGTATGTTCGGTGGATATAAATTCAAAAATATTAGTTCTGTATCCGTGCATCTCCATTATCATCGCTCTTAAAGTATCTGTTATTATTTCCGCTTGTCTCTCTTTGAGAATACCGTGTTTTACAATTTGATTTAATTCATTTTCGATACTCATGTCCATTCTCACTTGTTTATGGCAGCAGGGAGCGCAAACGATTAATGAAGCATCGGCTTTTATCCCTCTGTAAATAGCTTCATCTGTTGCAGTATCACAGGCATGAAGTGCTATTAAAACATTTATTCTATCTATATTAGTTTTTTCTATTGTCCCTTGAACGAATCTAAGATTATTGAAATTTGCTTTTTTTGATATTTCATTACAGGTATTTACCAATCCTTCTCTGTATTCCACTCCTGTCATATAGATATCTTTACTTAATTCATTTTTGAGATAATCGTAGAGAGCAAATGTGAGATATCCTTTGCCTGAGCCCATATCTACTATATGAATTTCATCCTTGAAATTTAATTCCTCAAGTTTTGGAGCTAAGAGCTCGACGTATCTATTGATCTGCTTAAATTTATCAATCTTTTTATGAAATACCTCTCCATTTGGTTTAGTGATTCCCAATTCTTTAAGATAAATATTGCCTTCTGCTTTGATATATCTTTTCTTTATTTTATCGTGGTTTAGACTTTCGATAGTGAAAAAAGTAGGTTCTTTAGTGATTAGTCTGATTTTACCTTTTTTTGAGCTGATTAATGAGATGTTTTCAGTTTTGGTAAATAAATCTACATTGAAAAATTCATTGGTGATACTATGTTTGATTTTGTTTATTCCTTCAGCAAAATCATAGTTTTTTGTAATGTCTTTCGTGTCGTGAGTGTAGACGAATTTTAATTTTGTTCCACTATTTAGTGTTACAATGGATGCCGAAATCTTTTTTAAATCCGAAGAGTTCTGTCTTTTTTTTGAAATCACAAGTTTGACCAGGTCCTTATTCTCAATAGAATTTGTTAATCTATCAATAAATATATTCAATTGTTTATTTTCCATTTGTTGTTTTATGTAATTTATAAGAATCAAATGTAATAACATTTTCTAGAAATAAATAAACATATTCAATGATATATCCAAATAGCATCCAGAAAAATATATAATCCAGCCTGATATAACCTAGAAACGTTAATCCTCTATTGTATTTCCACGGGCAAATTCCTATTAATGTTTCTAATAAAAAACCTGAAATAAACTCTACGAGCAATATGATTATGCTATAAATAAATATTCTAATTAAAACATTTAGTTTTGATACTTTTGGATATCCGATATCAAACAATGGCTTTATCAATGCATAAATAAAAAACATCCATACATAAGTTTTTCCTTCCAAGGACCAATTAATGCCCTTATCTGTAAATACTGTTGAGAAAGCTGTAAATGAAATCTCTACAAAAATTCCGAGCAAGCCAAATATTATTGATATTAAAATTGATTTCTTGATTTTTTTTATTTTACTAGCACTCATTATCAATATCGACTCGCCTTAGATTATTAAAATGCATAACCGATAGATAGTCCTGCTCTAATATCGGGCAAATATAATGGAACCTTTGCTCTTATAGAATTACTTCTAGTAGATATTCCGGTTAATTTTCTTAGATATGGTCCTAAAATGGGTATGCCGGAATATATAGCCTCAATAGTATTTTTTACTGTTTGAAAATCAGGATTTTCAGAGTCAGTAGAATATTTTAGTGCAAATACATCTCGGTCAAATTCCAAGCCAAAGAAATACCAGTCAATAGTGAAAGCATCTGATATAATCCATTGTGCACCTAACTGTGCTCCTATACCTAAGGAATAGAAACTTCCTTTCACCTTGTATAAATCATCTGAAACAATATCTGAGCCCTTGACTGAATAATTGCTGTATTTGAGATAAGTTGATAAATAGAAGCCTCTTGGTGCATCTTTTTTACTAAAATAAAATCTGTATTCCGGTATAATAGCATAACCAAAAAATCTCCCCTCTAAACTTTTGTCATCAATCTCATCAGGGACTAAAAAACCAGGCAAAGATCGTGGTCTGTAAAATGCAAAATTCACATTAATACTTTGATTGGTATTAATAGCTCGTTCATAGCTCAGGTTTATTTTAAAAAGATCTACTAATCCTATTTTGATTGCGTTTTGTTGTGAATAAATGGGCAAAGAAAAAATTAGTAGAATAAACGGAATACCTAGTTTTAAAAGATTTGATTTAGTCATTTTTAATATTTAAAAGAGTAACGTTGAGTTAAGGTTTTATTA
>JALVAD010000152.1 GCA_027011385.1 Saprospiraceae bacterium
AATTATTTGTCTAGAATTATGTTAATTTTAAAGATATATTTTATATTTTCGTGACAATGTTATTTAGGAACGTCATAAAACTACAGTCATATCATTTCCGGTCATTGTTTGATTGGAGAAGAAAAAAGAGTAAATCTATGAAGTATTTTTTAATAGTAATTTCAATTGTATTATTATCAACAGCTGTTATTGGGCAGAATAGGAAGGAGAGAAAGACAATCGATGCCTATTTGCAAGTGTCAAATCAAAAAATGGGAAGTAAATTTATGCCATTGATGAAGTGGAATCAGGATTCGATAGGATATTATATCTACGGAAAAATGAAAGGAATGACAGAGAATAATTGGAGGAGGTTCTTAAATAAAGTAGAGAGAGTATCAGGGCTTCATTTTTATCCTGTTGAAAACAATAAGGATGCTCAAATATTGCTTTATTTTGGAAAAGTCAGTGAATATTTTAAATATGAAGGAATTAAAAATAAGTTTAAAATAGATTCAAAGGTAGTTGTATGGTCAGATAGAGATTATGATTATTCTTTTGGATTGCAAAGAACATCTTATTGCATTGACAAGGATGAAATACACAATTATAACCAAATAAAATATATGATTAAGCACGAGTTCCTCAGGGCATTGGGCTTGCTTGGTAAACTGTCCGGAAGTACTTGTGTTATGTCGGAAGAGTATTCGCGAAAGAATAAAAATAATCTATTGAGAAGTGTGGACAAAGCCTGCTTGGCAATCCACTATGCTGATAATATCAAATCCGGAATGAGTACAGCGGAAGTAAAAACGGCACTGAAAACTATGGATTTGACACCTTTACTCAGGAGAAGATAATCAGGATATTTTATTTTTTCGCTTTGTATCAATCGACCGTAAGGTACAGAACATGGGTAAAAATCATTTGACACTTTCTAAAAAACTAATGAGCTTATCAAGAGCCTTAGCTCTATGGCTAATCTTGTTTTTCTCTTCTAATCCTATTTCTGCAAATGTTTGATTGTATCCTCTTGGTTTGAAAATCGGGTCATAGCCAAACCCACTTGTTCCTTGAGGTTCTTTTGTTATTTCTCCCTCTATTTTTCCCTCAAATGTATATGTTTCGCCATCCAATATGAGAGCGATTACAGTTTTGAAATGTGCATTTCTATTTGAAGTGTTATTGAGATTTTTCAGGATTTTTTTGATGTTTTTATTATCATTTCTATCTTCTCCGGCATATCTTGCTGAGTATATTCCGGGCTCTCCGTTGAGTGCATCTACTAATAGTCCGGTGTCTTCCGCAAAGCAATTAAAACCGTAATTATTGTAAATATAAGAAGCTTTTTGAATAGCATTTTCTGTTATCGTTTTACCTGTTTCAGGGATGTCTTCAGTTACATTTATGTCGGCAAGTGTCTTGATTTCTAAATTCAAATCGCTTGTTAATAGCTTATTTATTTCCAATATTTTATTTTGATTTGAAGTAGCGAAGACTATTGTTTTTTTATTTGTCATTGAATACTTTTTTTAATTCGATCCACAATGTTTTTTTGAGCTTGATATCATTTTTAATTTTGTCAAGACTATCGCTCAATAAAAGAGATAAATTGTCAAAATGATTCCATTTTTCTGTATTGATAATAGCTTGCGTTTTAAATTGATTTGTTTTTAAACCAAATCCAATTAAATATTTTGAATTGTCATCATCTTTTATTTTTGAAAAATCTATTAAGATATTTTCTTTGAATTCTCTTAATATACATTCAGAATTTAAGTCAAAACCAATTGCCTTCATAATGCTCTCTAAAAAATTCAATGATTCGTTATTATAATCATTAATTTTCAGCAGTATGGTAATCAGGCTTTTTTCTATGTTGTTTGTTGAAATACGATTTCCTTCTGTAGCTTCAGGAATATTGTAAATATCTGTATTATAGAAAATATCCATTTGGAATAAAATTTTAATATTTATAATTTATCAAAATAATAAATTTTTAATAGAGATAATTGAGTAAAAATGTTAATTTTATTTTAAAAAATGTTAAATTGCAACCGAATTTGTATTTTTACAGAGTAAGCTATTTGAATTATAGTACAAATGTAGAATTTTTTTACTTATAGTTGCTTAACTGGAAGTAATAAAATTTTATAAATATTGTTTTTTGAAATATTAAACTAATAGTTATGAATGACATCAAAATTACAAAAATTGCGAAATCCAGAGTAAGTGATTTCGATTTTGATAATATGCCCCCTTTTGGTCATGCATTTACAGAACATATGTTTGTTGCAGACTACATTGATGGCGAATGGAAGAATTTCGAAATAAAACCTTTACAGAATCTTTCCCTTCATCCTGCAAATTTAACACTTCATTATGGACAGACTATATTTGAAGGGATGAAAGCCTTTTTTACTAATGATAATGAGCCTATTTTATATAGACCTTTGGATCACGCTAAAAGGTTTAATCGTTCTGCTCATCGGATGAGTATGCCTGAAATACCAGTTGATTTGTTTATAGATGCGATCAAGGCTTTGGTAAAACTTGAAATAAACTGGATTCCCAAAGCTGTTGGAAGCGCATTATATATCAGACCATTAATGATAGCAATGGACGATGTAGTTGGAGTTAAGCCTTCAAAAACATATAAATTTATCGTTCTTACCTTGCCGTCTGGACCTTATTACAATAGAGCATTGAGCTTAAAGGCTTCTATGAATTATGTTAGAGCAGTAAAAGGTGGTATAGGTGAAGCGAAAACCGCCGGTAATTACGGTGCATCATTATATCCTTTCAACCTAGCTAAAGAAATGGGCTATGATCAGTTGATGTGGTTAGATGCTAAAGAGCATAAATATGTTCAAGAAATTGGTACGATGAATATCTTCTTTGTTATTGGCGATACTGTTGTTACACCGATGCTAGATGGAGCAGTTCTTCATGGAATTACAAGGAACAGTATTATTACTTTGCTTAAAGATAAAGGTTATAAAGTTGAAGAAAGATTATTGTCTATTGATGAATTAATGGATGCATATGATAAAGGTGAATTAAAGGAAGTATTTGGAGCAGGAACAGCAGCAATAGTAGCCAAGATAAATAAGCTTGATATCAATGGTAAGATAATGGAGTTTGATAGTGATTCTTTTGAGATTGCTGATTACGCCAAAAACTATATCAATGACGTTAGAAAAGGGGTAATAGAAGATAAATACGGTTGGATTGAGAAGATTTGAATTGTGTTTTGAATTAATGATTATAAAAGCATTGGAATTTATTTTTTTTCAATGCTTTTTTATTAAAAAACACTTTGGACTAATTTGTGATAAATATATTTGTATATCGCAAATCTGCCTTTTTTAACTCCTAATGCAAAATATTCATTATATTTGAATTTTATTTTAATAAACCATTCATATGTATATGATG
>JALVAD010000153.1 GCA_027011385.1 Saprospiraceae bacterium
ATAGTAATACCTATTGTGTTTTATATTTTAAAACTACTATCTTTTATTTTTATTCCATTAGTAATGGCAATGTTTATCGCTTTGATTTTTTTACCAATAATGAGAAAATTAAATAAAAAAAATGTGCCCAAATTAATAAGTCTATTCATTGTGGTAATTATAATATTTTCATTTATAAAAATATCAAGTGAAATAGTTCAAATATCAACTAAGGAAATACTTAATTCTAATACTGAAATAGTAAAAACGATCGAATTTAAAACAGAAAAGCTCTTTTTGCCAATTGAATCTTTATTTAGTTTAGAAAGGGAAGAAGGGAAAAGCATAATTCTTCACTACTTAAAAAAGTTAAATGTTGAAAATAAATTTGGTGCAGCCATAGATACCATTAGCAGTACTATTTCAATGGTGCTAATGACATCTTTTTTTATAATACTTCTTTTAGCTGAATCTTTAAATATACAAAAGTTGCTAAATCTCGTATTAATACGACAAAAAACATCATCGATAAAAGTTTTCATGAAAATAGAAGAAAATCTATTAACATTTATTAAAGTTAAGTTCGTATTGAGTTTTTTTACAGGTTTAGGGTTCACAATATCTTGTTATATTTTTGGAATAAGTTTCCCTATCTTTTGGGGCTTGTTTGCTTTTACAGTAAATTTCATTCAAATGATTGGCTCATTCCTATCAGTATCGCTTCTCTCTTTATTTTCAATTATTGAATTAGATTCCACTGGAATTTTAATATCTTTTATTATCACAATTATATTAATACAAGTTATTTTAGGTGGAATTCTAGAACCAATATTTATGGGAAAATCATTTTCCATTAATGTAATCGTCATTCTCATAATGCTTATGTTTTGGGGCTTTTTGTGGGGAATTCCAGGAATGATATTGTCTATCCCTATCACAGTATTTGCAAAAATAATTTTCGAACAATTCAAACAAACAAGATTTTTATCAATCTTACTTTCAAATTCCTAAAGCCTATATTAAACTTTTTAAAATGAACACATTAAATAATATTCTAGAATTTGAGATAATTCACTTTAATCAATATTCTTTGACAGGTTTCGAAATATTGAACGTCATAATTATTTTCCTTGTAGCCAAACTACTTTTATGGATAATTAGAAAAGCAATTTTTCAAAAAACCAAAATTCATAAATTAGATAAAGGGAGTTCAATTGCCTTATTTCAATTAACAAAATATGTTGTTTGGATATTAGCTATAACTTTAATTCTAGAAACTATTGGCATAAAAGTAACCCTTTTACTAGCCGGTTCTGCTGCCTTATTGGTTGGAATTGGTCTAGGTCTTCAACAAACCTTTAATGATATTCTCTCAGGAATTATTTTGCTGTTTGAACATTCAGTAAAAGTTGGTGATATCTTACAAATAGATGGTGATATTGTTAAAATTCAAGACATTGGTCTAAGAACTTCAAAGGGAATGAATGTTAGGCAAATTATAGTTATAATTCCCAATTCATTAATCACAACAAATAAAGTGATAAACTGGAGTCATCAAACCCAAAAGACACTTTTTAGCATCGATATTAGTGTTTCTTATGATAACGATATTGACCAAGTTATTTCTCTACTTGAGAAAAGTGCATTAGAGCACAAAGAGGTTTTGGAAAGTGATTTACTAGAAGGCCGGTTAGTTGGATTTGGTCAATCCGGTATGAATTATAAAATTTTATTTTACAGTCAAAATATCTTTTTTATAGAAAAAGTTAAAAGTGATATTCGAAAAAATATATTTAGTAATTTTAAAAAGAATAATATCACAATTCCATTTCCCCAACTTGATATTCATGTTATTTGAATAAAATTTTAATACATATTCATCTTTATTTCAATAACAATATCTTGCCTGTTAATACAGGATTATCATCTTTTACCCATTTATAAATATAAATACCATTTTGTAGATTTGATATATCAATAGAGCTATTTTTCAAGCCGGTTATTTTTTTCGAAAATACCATTTGACCTATTGTATTATATAATCTGATTGTATTAATATCTTCGTTTCCTAAAACAAAATGAATAATTCCGGTTGTAGGATTTGGATATATATTAAATTTACTTTTCTCTTCATTTTGTGTAGTGGTACGCACATCCAATATTATTTCATTGCTAGACAAATCATTGCAATGACCATCTATATCGCAATGATATTTCCCTTTATCAGTGCCTTGAATGTTTCTAATCAATAATTTTAGACTGTTTACCCCTAGATATTTGGCACTATTACTCAATACTTCATCATTTTTATACCACTGAATAAACTCAATATCACCCTGTACTCCCACTTCGAAAGTAGTATCAATACCAGGGACAAAGATTGATATATCCGTAGGCTGTTTGGTTATAGAAATATCTCCATATCTATAGACTTGTAGTTTGGCTGTATCCTTGCACAATCCATTTTCTACAGTATATTGAAAAATATTTTCACCAAATGAAATACCGGTTGCCATAGCTGTGAAATTTGTAATTGTATCTATTTGTGAATTACCACTAATTACCGTCCAGACACATGTTCCCGGAGATGGATTACTCCCCTTTAAAACAATAGTATCACTACAGGTTTCGTCAACTTCTTGTGTACTTGCAGCAATTAATTTATCTATTGTTAATAGTGCACTATCAGACTGAACAAACGAATTATTCAAATAAACCAAAGCTCTGTAATAATAACCATTAAGACTATCATTTTCAAAAGTTATTTGCAATGTCTTGGAATCAGTTTTTGCATAAATATCATTGTCATAAATATCGGTAAATACCGTATCACTAGGGCTCATTTTTTGCCATCTCAGACTATCAGCATTATTATAATTTACACTAAATTCTGCTATACCATTATCACAAAAGACAATATTTTCAGGTTGGGAGGTGATTTCGACCGTATTTACATCAGGATTCCAACCCACCAATCTTGCCCAAAGCCACCATGATGCATAAGCTTTTCTATTTCCATTCAAGGGTTTTGTATGTGCCGCAGAGCAAATATACCAATCCACTCCGTGTTCGTGCGAATCCTGCCATTCTTCTGCCCAATTACCCAGACGGTCACCATTTGCACCAAAATAATCACAATTATCATTTGAGAACTCAAAATATTTACCATCAGGATCATATGATTCAATATCTGCAAAATCATATAATATCTTATTATTAGCGATACAATAATCTCTTATAAGCTGGTTATTGTGTTTTAACTTTTCATCACTCCAATGATCAAGGTGTCCCGTCATATAGATAAAGATTATATCTGGAAAATCAGCTTCCAGTTTATTCATTGCATTGAGATATTTTTGAATACCTTCATCTGTATTATCGGAGCATCCTCCACACCAAGACCACATCACTACATTGATGTCTTTTGCCCTTTCCTT
>JALVAD010000154.1 GCA_027011385.1 Saprospiraceae bacterium
TATTTATATTGACATATACTACTATTACAGCCCAATATGCAATTGTTAAACACGATTTACAAACCAAAATTCAACCTGACGAAGGTTTTATTCAAGTGAAAGACAGAATTGATTTGAGTGCTTATGAGGGTAATAAAATGTATTTTTATCTAAATTCTTCACTAGTCCCCTACTCCAATAGTGATAATATTAAATTGACCAAATTGAAAAATGATGACAAAGCTACTAATATTGGTATGGATAGAGATATCGACAATGTCAACTTGGATTTGACAAAATGGGAGATATTATTTTTATCCAATTCCAAGGAATGTACTATATCATACAAGGGGAAAATCCACTCTTCTTTGGAACAAAGCAATGATAATTACCAAAGAGGATTTTCTGAATCTCCCGGTATCATTAGTTCAAAAGGAATATATCTGGCAGGATCGACATATTGGATTCCTACTTTTCCAAAATTACTTTATACTTTTTTACTTCAAACTAATTTACCCAATAATTGGAAATCAGTATCACAAGGAAAAAGAACGGAATCTCTAGATTCGCTAAATTCACATTTTGACCAATGGGTATGCGGAAAGCCACAAGAAGAGATTTTTTTAATTGGAGCAAAATTCAACGAGTATTCTTTTAAGATGAATAACGATGTTGAAGCGATGACTTTTCTTAGAACTCCGGATGAAAGCCTTGCTAATAAATATCTGGAAGTCACAGAACAGTATATGACGATGTATGAAGGTCTGATATCTAAATATCCATATAGCAAGTTTGCATTGGTTGAAAATTTTTGGGAAACAGGGTATGGAATGCCCTCATTTACGCTATTAGGGGAAAAAATAATAAGATTCCCTTTTATTCTGCATTCTTCCTATCCTCATGAATTGCTTCACAATTGGTGGGGGAATAGTGCATATGTCAATTTTGACAGAGGCAATTGGTGTGAAGGACTAACAGCATATTTAGCAGATCATCTCATAAAAGAACAAAGAGGGCAAGGAAGCAAATACCGAAGATCAACTCTTCAAAAATTTACTGATTTTGTCACTCCGGATAATGATTTCCCTTTGAGCAATTTTATAAACAGACACGATGGTAGTAGTGAAGCAATAGGATATGGAAAATCATTGATGATGTTTCATATGTTAAGATTAAAATTGGGAAATAAAAAATTCATAGAAGGCTTAAGGTTATTTTACAATAATAATAAATTTAAACTTGCAAGCTTTAATAGTATCCGTATAGCAATGGAAGAAGTCTCCGGTATTGATTTAAAAGAGTTTTTTCAGCAATGGGTTAAAAGAAAAGGAGCACCTAAATTGTCTTTACTCAGCGCTGAACTAGTAACTAAAGACAATAATAAAAAATTACTTGTCGTGCTTCACCAAAAAACTTCAGGAAAGCCTTTTGCATTGGATATCCCCATTTACATACAAACTGATAAGGGGGTAACAAAGGAAATATTCAAAATGAACAAAAAGAAACAAGGGCGTTATTTTGAAATAAATGGAAATATTGAAGAATTAATAGTTGATCCTTTCTATGATTTATTTAGGCTTTTAGATCCAAAGGAAGTCCCTCCCGCTTTGTCAAAAATATGGGCAAGCAAAAAGAATATAATCATTTTACCTAAAAAAGTAAGCGATGAAAAAAGTAAAACTTATGCAGATTTCGCTCAGAAATGGATAGAAAACGATAAAGATGATTTCAAAATAGTTTTCGATAGTGACATTAAAACTTTACCTAAGACTGAAACCGCTTGGATAATAGGTTTTGAAAATAAATTCGCATCTATTTTTAATAAACAAATAAAAAAGTACAGCTCATCTTTTTGGGATGATAAAATAATTCTTGAAGGAAAAAATATTAATTTAAAAGGAAAGGATTTTGCTATTACAACATTTGAGCCCGGAAATTACAATAAGCAAATTGTATTTATGTCCATTGGAAATAAAAAATCTATACCTGGGTTTGTCCGCAAATTACCTCATTATGGCAAATATAGTTTTTTGGCTTTTGACGGTGAAGAACCTACAAATATTGCAAAGGGGCAATGGCCGGTATTAAACTCCCCTCTTTCACATAAGTTTGGAAATACACCAACAAATGCATTAAAAGATGATAGGGAAGCTCTAGCATACTTAGCACCGGTTTTTTCTAAAGACAGAATGCTTTCACATATCAACTTTCTAGCGTCAAAAGATTTAAAAGGAAGAGGATTGGGGACAGCTGAATTGGACAAAGCTGCAGATTATATTGCAGACTTATATAAAAAATACGGTTTAAAACCAATAGATGATTCATATTTTCAAGAATTCAAATACAAATTCAAAGACAAAGGCAAATTAAAATTAAGAAATGTAATCGGCATTATTCTCGGTACAGATTCTGAGCTAAAAGAAAGTCCTGTTGTATTATCTGCACATTATGACCACTTGGGCTTGGGATGGCCTGATGTACATCCGGGAGATGAAGGAAAGATTCATTTTGGAGCTGATGACAATGCTAGCGGTGTCGCTATTCTTTTGGAAATAGCAAAATCATTGGGAAAGTCTTTCAAACCAAAAAGGACTATAATATTCGCAGCATTTACAGGAGAAGAAGCCGGACTAATCGGTTCAAGACATTTTGTAAATAATTTCAAATCTGATTTTACTCATAATGCCTTTGCTGATGTTAATCTAGATACTGATGGTCGTTTATTTGACAAAAAATTAATGATTCTTAATGGGAATACAGCCAGAGAATGGAAATTTATTTTTATGGGAACAGATTATACTACAGGAGTAAAAAGTACCGTCATCGAAAAGGAACTAGACTCAAGCGATCAGTTTGCTTTTATTGAGAAAGGTATTCCTGCGGTGCAATTATTTACTGGAGCACATCAAGATTATCATAGACCAACAGATACTGTGGACAAAATCGATGGAGAAGGATTAGTAAAAGTTTGTAAGGTCACAAAAGAAGTAATAGAATATCTAGCTGATAGAACAGACCCAATGCCATTTACGGGTAAAACCGGTAATATACAGAATAAAAATGAGACTCCTAATACCTCTAAAAAAATAAGACGTGCTGCTACCGGATCTATTCCTGATTTTGCTTATAAGGGGAAAGGTGTAAGAATTTCATCTGTTATTGCAGGTTCAGCAGGAGACAAAGCTGGATTAAAAGGAGGGGATATCATTACATCTATTAACGGTGTGATTACAGATGACTTGAAAAAGTATTCTAATGAATTGAAAAAGTACAAGCCTGATATTATTGTTACTTTGAAAATTTTAAGAAACAGTACAGAAAAAACTATTGAGATAAAGCTTGGGGCAAGATAAATAAGGTTTATTAAATATATAACAATTCTAAATAATTATACCAAGCTGGATTGCAACACTATACAATTCAGCA
>JALVAD010000155.1 GCA_027011385.1 Saprospiraceae bacterium
ATTACAGATTTAATAAATAATTGACTAAATTTGTACGAGCTTTTGTTCTTGCATATAAGAATGAGAGTGTTTGTGAGTGCAAATTATTATTTTTTAAACAAAAACGTATGATATGAAAAAACTCTTACTTTTACTATTTACCGTTATTTTAGCATCATCTGGGATGATGGCTCAAAAGATGGTTCATGGTACAGTTACGGATGACTCAGGTGAAGCATTAATAGGTGCTTCAGTTGTAGTTAAAGGAAACCCATCAAATGGTACTATTACCGATTTAGATGGAAAATTTAAGATGAAAGTCGCTAACGATGCGAAGGCATTGGTAGTTTCTTTTATTGGTTACACGCCTATGGAAGTGGAAATCGGACCTTCAGGTGAGGTTTTGGTTACACTCGCTTCAGGGGTTCAGCTTGAGGATGTGGTTGTTACTGCATTGGGTGTTTCTAGAGAGAAAAAATCTCTTGGATATGCAACTCAAGAAGTCAAAGGAGATGCTGTTAATAAAGTGCCAGTTGACAATATAGTTAACACACTTTCAGGTAAAGTCGCCGGTGTTCAAATCAAGAACAATACCAATATGGGAGGTTCTTCTAATATCGTTATTAGAGGATCTAGCTCATTGACAGGTAACAACCAAGCTTTATTTGTAGTTGATGGTGTACCTATCAACAACGATACAGGAAATGATTCAGGTCAGAGATCAGGTAGAAGTGGTTATGACTACGGAAACGCTGCTTCTGACATCAATTCTGATGATATTGAGTCTGTTAACGTATTGAAAGGAGCTGCTGCTACAGCTTTGTATGGTTCTAGAGCTGCAAATGGTGTAATTATGATTACAACCAAATCAGGTAAAAAAGGAACTAAAGGTATTGGATTTGACTATTCTACATCTTATACAGTTGGCACAATAGATAAATCTACATTTCCTAAGTACCAAAAAGAATATGGTGCAGGATATGGACCTTATTATAGTGATTCAGAAAGACCTAGATTAGCAATTGCTACTGTAGGTGGCGTTAAAGGATGGGCTACACCTTATACAGAAGATGCTTCTTTTGGAGAAAAATTTGATCCATCATTATTGGTTTTTCAATATGATGCTTTTGATCCAACATCACCAAACTACCAGAAAGCAACTCCTTGGGTAGCTGCGACAAATGGCCCGTTATCTTTCTTCAATAATTCAACAACTTTCAAAAACAACTTTTCTTTTAATGGTTCGACTGATAAGTCTACATTCAGGTTGGCATACACAAGATATGACATGACAGGAATTATGCCTAATAGTGAATTAGCTAAAAACAATGTTAATCTTAATGCTTCATATGATGTAACAAGCAAGTTTAAAGTTTCTGCTTTAGCTAATTATGTAAATACCAGTACAAAAGGAAGAAACCATACCGGATATAGTGATAATATTTTATCATCATTCAGACAATGGTTTCAGATGAATGTTGATTTGAAACAACAAGAAGAAGAATACAACAGGACTTTAAAAAATGTGACTTGGAATAGATCCGATGCATATGATCCTTATCCAATTTATTGGGACAACCCATATTGGCAAAGATTTGAAAACTATCAAACTGATGGAAGAGATAGGATTATCGGATATCTTAAAGCTGATTATAATATAATGCCGGGATTAGATTTCATGGCAAGATATGCTATTGATACATACAATGAATTAAGAGAAGAAAGAAAGAATGTTGGTTCTGTTGCAGGTGAACTTGGAGTAGGAAGACCTGATGTTCAATCAGGATATGCTAGATACAACAGAGCATTCAAAGAAAGTAATCTTGATATGATGTTGTCATATACGAAAGATTTCACATCTAATTTTAATTTCTATGCAATGTTAGGAAGTAACATTAGAAGAAATTCTTATAATTCAGTTTATGCCTCTACTAATAGTGGAATAATTATTGAGAGACTTTATGCGTTATCAAATACAAAAAGCACATTATTGCCACCAAGTGAAAGTTATACCAGAAGAGGGGTCAATGGTATTTTTGGTGAAGTTAGAGTTGGATTCAATAATTATCTATACGTAGATGCTACTATGAGAAGAGATGAGTCTTCTACTTTACCTACTGATGCTAGAGTATATTATTACCCATCAGTTTCAACAAGTTTAGTTTTTTCTGAAATGCTAAATGCAAATTGGTTGAATTTAGGTAAAGTAAGACTTAATTACGCAGAGGTTGGAGCAGATGCACCTTGGGGAGCAACAAGTGATGGATTTTCATCAATTCCTTTATTCGGAAGTACTCCACTATATTCTGTAACATATACAAAACAAAATCCTGATTTAAAACCTGAGAGAACAAAATCTTGGGAATTTGGTTTGGAGATGAGTATGTTGAATAACAAACTTGGTCTTGATTTATCATTATATAAAAAGAATAGTGTAGACCAAATAATGCCAGTTGATCTTTCTACTGCTACGGGTTACGGAAGAAAATATTTCAATGCAGGAGAGATTGAAAACAAAGGAATTGAAGCAGTTGTAAACTTCACTCCAATTCAAACATCATCATTCAAATGGAATATTGGTTTAAACTGGTCTAAAAACATTAATGAAGTCGTCGCATTATATAACGATCCTGAGACAGGAATTGAGATTAAAAACCTTAGATTGGCATCACTACAAGGAGGAGTTACTATCAATGCAAGGATAGGTGAGCCTTATGGAACAATACAAGGAAGAGATTTTGTCTATCATAATGGGGAAAAAGTAGTTAACAGCGCAGGTTACTATAAAAGAACTTCTGCATCAGACAAAGTGTTAGGTAATATCAATCCAGATTGGAATGCTGGACTTAACAACAATTTCTCTTTTAATAATTTCTCTCTTGGATTCCTAATAGATTGGCAACAGGGAGGAAGTGTATTTTCACTTGACCAATGGTATGGACAAGGAACAGGACTTTATGCTGAGACAGCAGGAACTAATGATCTTGGTAATCCATTAAGAGATCCTGTTCTTAAAAATGAAGATGGTACTTATGATGCTAAATCCGGAGGTATAGTCCAAGAAGGAGTAATGGAATTAGAGGATGGTACTTTTGCAAAAAATACCATTAGAGCAAGAGCAGATTATTATGCAGGAGCTTTTGGTTGGGCAAGAAATCCAAATGCAAGATATGTATTTGATGCTAGTTATATTAAACTTAGAGAATTAACAATCTCTTATGACATACCTGCAAAACTCCTAGGAGGAGCTTATGTTAAAGGAGCTACTGTTAGTTTCGTTGGTGGAAACCTTTGGATTCTTAAGAAAAACTTACCTCATGCAGATCCTGAAGCAAGTCAGGGAGCAGGAAATATCCAAGGATGGCAATCAGGTGTAATGCCAGCATTAAAAACTTATGGAGTTAATTTAAAACTTCATTTC
>JALVAD010000156.1 GCA_027011385.1 Saprospiraceae bacterium
TATCACTATTTATAAAATTATCATAATAACAACAATCAATATTTTTATCAGCGGATTTTCCCTTTAGCACTGTTAGAATTTCTTGGTAACTCTCCGGCAAAATAATATTCGCTAAATAGTATAAATCATAAATATCCCGGGGTCTGTTTCTTTGCATTAGAGAGCGCAGTTTTTCTGCAATGACTTCGACCAACGGGTAAACAGGGACTATACTATTTATTTTATCAGAATCAGAATAAGAGTGATAAATAGTTTTTTCAAGAGGTCTTAAAATTACCTTTTCCGAGTAACTAATGTCTAATTTAATTTTTGTTTGCCATCTGTTTACCGGCAAAATCCGTTGATTTGGCTTATGATAAGCTCCCCAAAAGAGAATAGTTATTTCATATCCTTGAGGTATATCATTATGAATTTGCAATTTGATCTGCTTTAAATGATATAAAGCTCCGCTTGTTTTTTCAGCAATTTCAATAACCTTTTTAACGAAAGAATCATCAATGATAAAATCTTTATCATATAGTGTAAAGTCCAAGTCCTCAGAAAAGCGATAATCAGGGAAATATATTTTTTTTAAACATGTCCCACCTTTGAAAACAAAGTTTTTTGAAATTTCAGGAATCGAAAACATAGCATTAAGAAAATGACCCAAAATCCAATCTTTGTCAATTACTACTTCCTCTATATGAAGTCCTTTTGCTATATTTTGTATTTCTTTATAGGTCATACATTATGAATTTGCAATCTCCAAGATTTCATCTTCACTCATATTCATTATTAATCTCCACCGCTTATTAATTTTTCCTTTTCTTGATTTATCTATTTCAAAAACAGAATAATTATTGTTGAGAACAGACTGGGCATAGCTTATAAACTTTTCCATTTTAGGTTTATTTAAAAATTCACTTAAATACCCAAGTCTCTTAGTGACAGACGTATTATTATTAAGTTTACAGTATTTTATTAATCTATTTTGATTGATTTTTGCGTTATTAAATGCCTTAATTATCTCTTGATACCAACCTGCCAAATGTGGTAAATCAAAGCAATCAACTATAGTTTTTTCCAAATCAGTAATTTTATATTTGTGATTACCATAGCCAATCGTTTTGTACCCTGTAATTTTTCTTTTGTTAATCTTGATGATTTTATATCTCATCCCATTGACTATGATTTCTTCATTTTTCCTCAATGATGTTTGAATAAATATTACATTCACAAACTGCTCGGTCAATCCGTGGTAATTGATTGCTGTCCAATATGCCAGCCCTCCATCAGGTGCTAAAAAATTTGCAATAACATTTTGATCAACAAAATTACTACGATAATATTTCCCCCTTTCTATCCTGATTATCATTTGTGAACGGACTAGAGTTTTTATTGCCTGATGAATTTTACTTAATGGCAATTTTCCTGTATTTTTTATCATTTCAATACTAAAAATATCATATCCGTATTCGTCAAGTATATCTATGAATTTTTTTTGTAATTCTGTCATTGTAGTTTTTATTCTTATATAGTGCGATACCGCAAATATACATATTAATTATACAACGGCATTAATCTAGTTAATGTTGTAATTATTTCTTAAAAAACACTACCTATAAATTAATCCTAAATATCTAACTCAATACAGCCATCCGGCAAATTAAAAACCTCAATATTATTGCTATTGTAATATATTTCACGTTTTATTATCTCATCCTTGTGTTTTTCAAGTTCTTTTTTAATTGCGGACAAATCAAAGTATCTTTTGCCCCCGTCTTTTCTTTCTTCTATTTTAACCATTTCAGTAAAATTAGGTAAAACCAATTTTGATCCTTCCTTTAATTCGACATAAAACAAGATTTCATTTTCTGTTCCCGCTTTTGCAGCAGAGTCATAATAAGTCGCTCCTTTTCGTAGTCCTTCTTTTAATAATTTAATATCATTTTCTGATAAAGTTTGTGTTCCTTCTTTTCCGTGAGATGCTATTTCTTCAATATTTTTCGGATTAATAGAAAAGTGGTGTACATAATGCCCCTCTTCAAGTTTTGATTGACGACCTATGGTAGTTTGTTCATTTTTGCTACTTGCATCAGAATTAAAAGGAGAAGTTATTTGTTCCGAAAAAATATTTCCTTCATACCATATATTAACTCCATGATTTATCTGTACCGGACCGTGTAAAGATAAAGCGATATTACCACCTTTGGCTTTTTTTGCAAAAGTTGATCCGAAAAGTCTGATATCAATACAACTCAAAATATCCTTTATTACAATCGCTTTGGTATCTTTGCCTTTTGCATCCAGATCCTTATGTTCAGGAAAAACAGCAGCATAAGCGTGATCTAAACTTAATGGGTTTAATTCTTCATTTAAACGCTTGAAATAAAATACTTTTTCATCCGGGTAAGTATCTTTCAGGTAATTTCGGACTGTATATTTCAATGCTTTATCAGTAGCATAAACTTGTCCATTTGGTAATGTTCTAGGCTGTCCGCTAAAGTCAGCATTATAATTTGAATTGATTGCTTTTATTACAGCAAATCCATAGGCTCTATTTTTAAATTGTGTCATGATTTATAATATTTAGATGTTAATTAATTATTGTCTTTTTTTTCATAGATAACAGGCGTAGCAAAATATCCTGCTAATAATAACCGCTGATACTTTTTTAGATTTTCTTCTGTATCAAATGCAAGAACTTCACTTGACAGCCTTTCGAATCTTCCATGCCCAAAACTAAGCTCGTGCTTGTACATATTCACAGCTCTGGCTATGGAACTTTGAAGTTGGTCTGCTTTAACCTTTTGAATAAAAGGCTCGAGCAATGCATGAGTACGTTCGCTAGCTTTGCTTTGATTGAGCAGAAAATAAATAATTTGCCCTGCTCCGAAAGCAAATTCATCTGTAGTCTCAAAATGAGAATTCTCATCATTTGCTACCTTTTTCATTTTTTCTAATAATTCAGGAATTTTTGATGCCATATCTATTCTGTTTTTATTGTTAGTAAAATATCTGTATAAACTAAACCAAATATTGAGTTTCTCTTTAATACTTTGAGCTATAAAATATTTTTTATCAAAGTTTGTATTTCTTAAATCACCAATGATACTATTCCACATAATCTCATCCCACATCAAACAGTTGATTGCTTCTGTTTTTGATTTATATATATAGTCATAAAATGCTTTGCGATATTTTAATATCATTTGATAAACAGGTTCTCCTCCGCTAACATATTCGTATTTGATTTCTCCGAAATAATTGACATTTAAACTGTCATTTTTTATTTTTACAAGTGAATTATTAAAAATGAATTTGACAATATAAGATTCAAATTTAAATATATCTTTTATATAAATATGCTGCATTAAACCTCCTTTTCCCTTTACTTCGAACAGATTTTTTAC
>JALVAD010000157.1 GCA_027011385.1 Saprospiraceae bacterium
CTATTGGAACGGATACCGTTCTTAAAAATACAGTTGATTCAATATTTTATGGGTTTAGTGGAGATGATCAACTTAAAACCAATAGAAGAATTATAAGTTATTATGGGAAATATCCTTTTTCCTATTGTAATATCTATGAGGGTTTAGGTTATTACGAATCTGGTTTATTTGTTAAAAGTCTAATAGGAGACCTTTTATATAGTTATTGTGAAGGTAGTCTTTCAGAGTGTAACATAATCACATCAAATTATAATTTAGAGGTAGAGAATAACATTAAAGTGTATCCAAATCCTACAAATGAATTCATCAATATTAATTTTTTAAATCCAATTGCCAATATTGAAATTTTGGAATTAGATGGGAAAAAGACAGAAATTAAAACAAATTCTCCCCTAAATATTAGAGTTTCACGATTAGTAAGCGGACCAAAAGTGATAAAATTGGTTGACAAAAAAGGAAAAGTATATATTGGAAAGTTCTTAAAAATGTAGCTTTATTAAGGTTAGTGAGCATGTATCGCCAAGAGGTCAAAGACACTTTGGCTCAGTGTAGTGAATGTGGTTGAGCCAGAAACTTATCTCACTGTATAGCAGGATTTCTCGGGTTAGGATAATTGAGACCAAGGTTTTTAACCTCTGGTCGAATGGGACAGGGGATTAATTCAATAAGAGATCCCTCCATTTGAGTTGAAGGTCTCTGACCTCTCAACGACACTCACAACAAGAGTTTTGCCTCTTTAGGGCTATAAAACAATCATATCCCTATTTTTTTTCTTACATGGTATAATATCAATCTCTGAGCTTGCCATCTCTCTTGAAAATATCTAGTAAGATTTTATTGTTTCTTTTATCTTCCACTCCACTAGCAAAGCTTGAATTAGGATAGCCAATGTCAACTTTCATTTTTCGACCTATAATAGAAATGGGATCTATAACTATCCAATCACAGCTTGCTGAAGAAAAAGCCGGCCAAAAATATCCGGTGTATAGAATTTCATTATTTGCCTTAAGGGCAAAACCCTCTCCATAAACACCAAATCGTGATTTCTCTAATAAGTCAGCAGCAGATTTTGATAATTTAAACGTATGATTCTTTTTGTTATAATAGAGCAAATCAGAATACTTGATAAAAGGCTCTGGCTTGATTACCACACCAGCTTCATCAATTCTAAAAGAAGCATCTATTGTATCGAATGACTCCAACAAGTAAATTGCAACATCCCCTTTTGGATCCACAGTGGCTTTATTACAAGAAATGAAAATACTTAGAAAAAACAATGGAAAAATAATAGCAACAGCAGCCTTAAATAAATTATTCATGATTTATTTTTTAATTTAAATAATCCTCTGCTTTTTCTAATGAGTGTACAACGAAACTTTGTCGTTTTTATTGCATAAAAAAGCAAATAAATCTTTTATCTCCTCAAAATTTCTTTTCTATAACACCTACAATTTACTATAACAAATAATTCTCATGCCATGAATGCACTAATAATTTTTATTTGTGAATTCGTGGCTATTTCAATTAGGTGCAATTCAATTTGATATAATAACCATTTTTAATTCTTCCCACCTACTGTCATCTTCAAGTGGATTTAGTCCAAAAATACTTACTCCGGAAGCTCCATTTTGTAGCGAAACCTTGACTGCTTTGGTGATTTCACCGGGAGTTTTAAGATCGGGAGCAAATATCCCTGCAATGATCTTTGTACTTGGAAAGGATGTTTTCACATCTTCATTTACCATCTGACCTATCCAATCTATATCTTCATTATAAAAATTATGATATAGCATTGGGAAAGCTAAATCAAGAGGCCATTTTCCCCAATCCTGATAGACCATTTCTCTCGACATTTCAGGAGTAGGAAATACCGCAGCTGTTAATAACTTATCGTAAGCTTGAGTCAAACTATCAATCTGAAAAATAAATTCTGTAACTTGATTTAATCGAAATTGAGACCAAGAACTATCCAATGTAGGATTCATAGTATGCAAAGGATCGACTCCTGTTTTGTTTTTATACTTTTGACGCATATAGGGATGATAACCATAATCAAATTGCGGATAAACCTTATCTTGAACGATGTCGTATTTTGACCAAAGCCCTACCGGAAGAATAGCATCAACATAACGGATATAATCGAGATGAATTCCTTTTAATCCGGGTATTCTACACAGTTCTTCGATTTTTTTCTTAAGTGCATTTCGTACTTCCGGAATAGCCGGGCATAAAAATTTATAGTAATTCACATAGGCTTTTTTCTCTTTCAACGATTTGTTTTCACGATTAACACTAAGCCAATCAGGATGTTTGTTGGCAAGATCTCTCCTATTCATTGTGATAAACCAAGCGTAAACATTTATATCGTATTTTTTAGCTTGAGCTACCACTTTTTTGAGTTTATCCGTACTTGTATTGACCATTATATTACGAATACCTGTACCATATATTTTAGCTAATGCTTTATCGATGTTATCATCAGAAAAATCATCTTTTAGATTTAACCAAATCCAAAAAGATTTGTCCTGTTTTGCTCGTGTTTTATCGATAAAATATACGTATCCCCATTTTTCCGGTCTGTGCATATCGATGATATATTGTGGAGACCATACCCAATTGTATTCGGGTTTATCAAGTTTCACATATTTCCCTTGTTCAAGCTTTGTATCCCACTCAACTCTTGAGAAATTGATACGCCAAAAATCATTTATTCCGGGTTTAACTTTGTTTTCCCTATTCTCATAAATTTTATAAAACGGAATAGCCATTTCAACTACCCAAGAGGTATCAATATCAACCGGATTATTCAATGTCCCATTTATTTTGACAGCGGTTTTCATATCTTCAATATCCATTGTCAAATCACTTCTCCCACCTAAATGGTATGGTTTATTCATAAATAAATCCATAATGGTATTAAGCGCATTTACCTCAACTTCATAATACTTTTTTCCATCACCATCTTGATCTATAAAAACTTCAAAGTCATTATCTCGATAAATAATATCATCTCTGTTTTTTAATGTCGCCCAAATATCTTTTTCTTCCAATACTGCTGCAATATAAAGATAATTATCATCCCAAAGCATTTTAATTTTTGTCTTGAATTTTGGTTTTTCCACACCTTCCCCTAAAATATCCACAAAATCATTAGACCATTCTGCAATTTTCCAGGAAGATTCATCTAAGTTGCCATCAATATTGATTGCGGAGTTCATTTTATTGCAAATATATTTATTTGGAATCTGTCCGTGTGTGGCTTGAACAATAAACAAGACAATTAGTAAAATATTTAGTTTCATTTTGTAAAAATATCGCTATTAATAGAAATAAAAGGAGATTTTGTCTATTTATTTAAACTTTTTGTCAATTCCACTTGACTTATAGTA
>JALVAD010000158.1 GCA_027011385.1 Saprospiraceae bacterium
GTATAAAATTAATAAAAAAAATATTGATTAGTGTTTTCTTACAGACACTAATTAATTGAGCTACCATTTTCTATTTTCATATCAGTATTGATGAAACTAAGTTTTCCATCACTACCTTCTGCCATTAAAATCATTCCTTGTGATTTTATTCCTCTTATTTTTCGCGGCTCTAGATTAGCAAGTAAAACGACTTGCTTCCCAATTATTTCCTCCGGAGTATAATGCATTGCAATACCTGAAGCAACAGTTCTCTCATCATCTCCAAGATCTATTGTTAATTTTAGGAGCTTATCCGCTTTCTTTACTTTTTCAGCCGCCTTAATAGTACCTGTTCGCAAGTCTAATTTTGCAAAATCATCAAAATTGATAATGTCTTTTATTGCTTTTTTTTCCATGAGGTTATCACTTTCAGGCTCGGTTATTTTTAAATCTACAATTTTGTGACTCTTTTTTAATTTATCAATTTGTTTTTGAATCACATTATCTTCAATTTTGGAGAAGAGGTGTTGTGCTTTGTTGATTTTATGTCCGGTTTCAAGTGGCAATTCTCCTAGAGCCAATTCATCTAACAATTCCAAAAGTTCTCCTTTTCCTGTTATCTCCGTAAGGTTTAATATCTTTCTTAATTTTGCAGAAGTAAATGGTAAAAAAGGAAATAAGACTACAGATAAAACATTGACTATTTGCAATGCAAGGTTCATTATTGCTTTTACTGATTCAGGGTCTTCTTTTATTAATTTCCACGGCTCATTGAATTGCAATAGTTGATTACCCTTAGCGGATATATTCATCAAGGTCTTTAATGCTGCTCTGAACTCATATTTTCTCAAATAGGAATTTAAATCCTGTAGTTCATCGTGGAGAGACAATATTTCTGTCTCGTGAAATCCTCCAAAATCTTCATCCCATACTCCTTTGAACATACTGTCTTGATCGAATTCAGGGACTATTCCATTGTAGTATTTATTAGTTAATACGATTACCCTATTGACGAAATTGCCTATATTATTTACCAGTTCATTGTTGTTCGTTTCCTGAAAATTCTTCCAAGTAAACTCACTATCCTTATGCTCAGGCATATTTTTTATCAAATTATACCGCAATTCATCAATGTTTTCAGGGAAATCACTGATATACTCGTTAACCCAGACTGCCCAGTTTTTGGAAGTGGAAATTTTGTTGCCCTCCAAATTCATAAATTGATTAGCAGGTACATTTATCGGGAGAATATAATTCTCTTTTGCTTTGAGGATTGATGGAAATATCAGACAGTGAAATACTATATTGTCTTTTCCAATAAAATGGATCAAAGCAGTATCTTGGTCTTGCCAATATGGCTTCCAGTCTGTGTTGTTTGTTTCAGCCCAGTATTTTGTAGCGGATATATACCCTATTGGAGCATCCATCCATACATACAATTTCTTGCCTTCAGAATCCTTGATTTCGTGGGGGACATCTACTCCCCAATCCAAGTCTCTAGTCATCGCTCTAGGTTGTAAGCCTCCGTCTAGCCATGATTTGCATTGACCGATAACATGATTTTTCCATTTTGTAGCATCGTGATGATAAGTGTTGTCCAATTCACCATCAACGATAAAACTATTTAACCAATTTTCATATTTATTGAGAGGTAAATACCAATGTTTTGTCTTTTTTAATATCGGTTTCTCTTGGGTCAAAGTTGAAATGGGATTAATTAACTCCAAAGGGCTTAAAGTTGAACCGCATTTTTCACATTGGTCTCCATATGCTTCAGTATGACCACATTTAGGACATGTCCCCATTATATACCTATCTGCTAAAAATTGTTTGGCTTTCTCATCGTAGTATTGCTCGGAATCAATCTCTTGAAATACTCCTTTTTTGTACAAGTCTAAGAAAAAATCTTGTGCCGTCTCCTTGTGCAATTCAGAAGAGGTACGGTGGTATACATCAAATGAGATACCCATCTTATCAAAGGCTTGAGTAAACTGATTATGATATTTGTCAATAATTTCTTGAGGTTGAATGCCCTCTTTTTTAGCTCTCATTGTGATAGCAGCTCCATTTTCATCAGAACCGCATACGAATACAACATCTTTGTCCATCAAACGAAGGAATCTCACAAATATATCTGCACTTAAATAAGCGCCGGATAAATGCCCGATATGCAATGGACCATTTGCATATGGTAGAGCTGAAGTTACTAAATAGCGTTCCGGATTTAACACAATACAATAGTTTTAGTTACAATCTGCAAAGATATATATATTATTTAATTTAATGTATTTTATTGAGATATTATCACAAAAAAAGCTCCGATTTGTAAACCGGAGCTTTCTTATTTGTTTTTCAAAGTAATATTAATTAACAAAAACTTTCTTTGTGATTACCTTTGAGTTGTTTTTTAATTGTACGATACATATACCTGAATAACTTGTCTTCAGCGGTAAATCAATTGAGTTAAGCCCCGTGTAAACTTGTGTTTCTTTGTTGTAAAGTGTTTGTCCATTCATGCTAATGATTTTTACATCAAGTGATTCAGATACAAATGATGTAACTTCAAGATGAATGCTTGAATTATTATAATATGCGTTATTAATTCCAAAATCAAATAAATTATCTGTTTTTGTTGTAAGAGTCATTACATCAGAATATGTAAATGATCCATCCAAATCTGTTTGTTTTAGTCTGAAATACAAAAACGGGAATTTTTTAAGTTTTTCATTTAGTGGCATTGTGAAGTTATAATCCTGTCTGTCTCTACTTTCACCTGCTCCCTTTACATCTGTAACACTTTCAAAGTCTTTCCCGTTTAATGACATCTCTACAGTAAAGAAGTCAAAATTCATCTCGCTTAATGTAGTCCAATTAAGTTGTACTTCATCGTTTTTTTGTTGAACGTCAAATGATGACAATTCAATAGGGACTGTGTTGTAAGTATTTGACTCAGTTTGTGCACAACCGTTCACGTTACCAGTAGCTGTTGCACCGATTTTAATTGAATTTACCGGACCAGCAACAAATGTTACTTTTATACAATAACTATCATCAAATGTATTTCCTGTTCCTAATGCCTCCCATGTAGCTGTTGTTCCGGCAGCAGTAAAATTTACATAATAATCTGTCCAAGTTGCCTTTTCATAAGCAGGTATTCCAGACGTATAATCTTTAAAGCAAAGGATGACACTATAAGTCTCACCTGCTACATAGTCCGCAGATATAGGGTCAAATGTAATATCACAACTCTGTGAAATGCCAGTCATCGTGAAGAATAGTCCAAATATCAAAATAAGTAATTCTTTTTTCATCTTAGTTTGGTTTTAATATATAAAAAAATGGTTGTTGTTTACATTGTATAACATAAGCTACACAATATAACACAAAGGTACTC
>JALVAD010000159.1 GCA_027011385.1 Saprospiraceae bacterium
AGATAAACTTACTTAAGAATTCGATAAATCTTTTAATATAATACTGCTTTTGCAAATAAAATATAATATCTTTGTGAGTTGAATCATGAAAAAACTATCAATCATATTTTCTTTAATCTTAACTTCTTATGTTTTACATTCGCAAGTAAAGGTAAAGGTATGCAACAATACTGATTTCACTCCTGAAAATCTAATAATCAATGATTTTTTGGGACATGGAGTTGAAGTATTAAACGTTAAGTATATTGGAAAAGAATTTTCTACAGGTAAATTTTCAAATATAGGCGATGTCATAGGAATAGATCGAGGTATAATTATGACTACGGGGAAAGCTTCAATGGCATCTTTACCTAATAGCAATGAAAAACACACAAGCTATAGTTCGGGATTAGGAATTGATTCTGATCTAAGCAAGGCTGCGGAAACAAATGCCCCACTTTATGATATTTGTACATTTGAAATTACATTTAAACCTTTTTCTGATTCCCTTTCATTTGATTATGTTTTTGCGTCCAATGAATATCCTGAGTTTTCATGTGATTCATTCAATGATGTATTCGGTTTTTTTATTTCAGGACCAAATCCCGATGGAGGAATTTATGACTATGAAAACATCGCTCTGATCCCAAACACGGATTCTGCTGTTTCTATTCACAATATTCATCCTGTTTATGATGATCCTAATAGTGGTAAACCTTATTGTGACCAAGATCACGAACAGTATTACAATCCTTTACTTCAATCTCAGCAGAATAAAATGTTTTATGATGGGTATATAAATATTTTTTCAGCCGAAGCAAAGGTAGTACCTTGCCAAGAATATAAAATAAAGATATCTATTGCCGATGTTGCTGATAAAACTCACGATTCAGCAGTTTTTCTAAAGGCTAAAAGTTTTAGTACCAATGTTTTGAAAACCGATCTAATCACTATGAGCCATGACAGTACTATTGCTGAGAGCTGTGGTAATGCAAGACTAGTATTCCAATTCAATAATCCTGTACAAAAAAAATATGATTTAAAACTTAGGCTATTGACAGATAATACTCTAGGGCAAATAGCCACATATGGCGTGGATTACAATACAAATTTTAATTTAATTACATCAATAAATAAAGGACAACAATCTGCAACGATAAATTTTTCAGCTATCGAAGACAATATCAAAGAAGATGAGGAATATATAATCATTGAATACCAAAGAGATTTGTGTAATAAGGATACTTTGATTTTGAAAATAGTTGACAATGAACTATCTAATATTGTAATGGAGGATTCAATTAAGGTTTGTAGTGGAGACACTGTAAATATCGGAGCAAGTCTTTCCAATGATGGCAACTCATCCAAAGACAAATATTTTTATAATTCTAATGATTTTATAATCCCTAAAGAAGCTAATAGCACCATAATCTCCCCCATTAATGTTTCAGGAATATATCCTAGCGACATACAGTTGTGGAAACTTAAAGAGATTTGTATCGACACTCTTATTGCTACGGTTTTAACCGATTTAGATATTTATTTAATTTCTCCCTTACCCGATACGATTCATTTGGAATTGAGTACGGATAATGGTTTCAAAAATGGGGATTCTGCCGATATTGACTCTATGATAAGTACCTGCTTTACTCCCACAGCTACTATACCGATAAACAATGGAAATTCAGTTCAAGGAGATTTTAATCCTCTCAGACCAAAATATACTGGAAATTATAAACCCGAAGGATATTTTGATGATTTAGTCGGAAAACAAGCTAATGGCATTTGGAAATTGCAGGTTACAAATGACCAAACGGGTTTTAGTAGTATCCTAAAATCATGGCATATAAGTTTCAAATCAAATTATACAATAGATTACAAATGGACTCCCAATACAAATATTAGTTGTGTTGATTGCTTATCTCCTGATATTTATCCAATCTCAAATACTAATTACAAAATATCATTAACTGATTCTTATGGTTGTAATTCTTCTGATTCAATAAAAGCAATAATTACCGAAAAGGAAACCATACCATATGTGGATTGTGATTCTATATCCACAGATTTCATCAGGATAAAATGGGGGATTAAAACTCTTGGGGAAACTTATGAGATAAAAGTTGATAATGGCGATTGGCAAACAGTATCTGATAATATATTTTCAGTATCCGGATTGGATTTTTCCCAAACAGTTGAATTTGAAATAAGAATTAAAGGTACAGATTGTGTCAATCCTTCATTTTTACACAAATGTACAACATATAAATGCCCTGCACCTACGGTCATAACAAACTTTCTTTTTAACAATAACTGTTTTGCTGATTCCAATGCTATCATAAAAATAAATGCTAGTGGGACAGTTTATCCGTACATTTACAAATATCATAATATTGAAAACACTACAGGTATATTCACTAATTTACCAACAGGTACAGATACAATATTCGTAACTGATGGAAATCAATGCACAATACCTTATGTTTTCACTATTAAATCCCCTCCGAAAATAGGAGTTGATTTCTCAATTGATGAAATTAAATGCCATAATGATGAAAACGCTAATATTACAGCTAATGGATATGGAGGCAAAGGAATTTTGCAATACAAATGGCGAGATTCAATTAGTAATGCAATAATAAGTTATACAAATAAAGTGACAAACATTGGACAAGGTAAGTATTATCTTACTATAAAAGATAAAAACAAATGTGTTTATGAGGATTCTGTAATTCTTTCAAACCCTGAACCATTATTAATAGGAGAAATAGTAGAAAATATAACTTGTAAAGGAGAAAGTACCGGCAAAATCACTCTAGATATCAAAGGAGGAAAACCACCATATACTTTTCATTGGAAAACTCCATTAGGAGAAAGCGATATCAAAGATTTATTGAATATTCCAACCGGGCAATATTTTGTCACAGTTACAGATAATAATGAATGCCAAGCAATAAAGTCTTTTTCAATTAACGAACCTCAGGATGGGCTTGATGTTAAATATATAGCCAATGACTCTTTATGCTACGGAGAGAAAAACGGTAGTATTGAACTCTTAATTCCTCCAAATAATGATTATGAAATTGTTTGGAGCAATGGAGCAACCGGCACATCTGCGAATAATCTTTTGCCGGGGCATTATGAAATAACTGTTACCGATATCGGTATTGGCTGCCAAAAAATAATCAAAGAAGATATTGTAGAACTTGATAGCTTAACAATGGAATTGGAACAACTAAGTGCTTCTTGCCACGATTATGAAGATGGTACTGCATGGGTAAATAAAATATTTTATGGATCGAGAGAAACCAATTTTAGTGGTTTCAATTTTAAATGGTCAACTAATCCTCCTCAAACAAAACAATTTGCTTATAATCTGAAAGGGGGAAGAGATTATTCTGTAACTATTACAAATAACTTTGGTTGTACTTCAACTGAAAGTATTTCCATTGGTAATCCTCATATGATTCAAATAAAAGAAGAGGTAAAAAAAGATATTTCCTGCTTTGGCCTAAACGACGGCTATTTAAAAGTAAATAACTCCGGAGGCAATAACTCATTTAGCTATAAATGGAGTACGGGTGATAGTGGATTACCCTATATTGATAGTCTTAGTTCCGGAATCTATACTTTAACAGTAACAGATCAGAAAGGATGCAAGCAAGAAGCCCTTTTCTACATAAAAGAGCCCGAACCGATTTCAATAAATTTTAATAATAAAGATGTAAGTTGTTATGGTGGTTCTGATGGCACTTCAACTCCTATAATTAATGGAGGTAGTGCCCCATACTTAATCTATTGGCAAGGAGAGGGAGAAAAACTGGAAAGAGTTCCGGCAGGCAAATATTATATTCTAATTAAAGATTTGAATGGGTGTGAGAAAATTGACTCAACAATTATAAAAGAACCAAAAGACAGTTTATCTTCTATTGTTGAGACAGAAGATCCCAAATGTTATACTGGTTTTAACGGAAAAATTCACTTTACCAATTTCGGCGGCACACCACCCTACTCACATAAAGTCCTAAAAGATAAATTTTTTACAGGAGATGAACTAATCGGTCTTAAAGCAGGCAAATACACGGTAGTCACAAAAGATATAAATAATTGTACAGACACACTCCGTAATATCGTAATATCCAACCCTAAAGAAATCATTGTTGACTTGGGTAATGATACAATTGTTGATTATAACACAAAATTAACAATCAAACCAAAAGTGTATAATGTCATAAATCCATTGACTTATAAATGGCAAATTCCTACAGGAATAAATTCTAGATGTGACAATTGTTATGATCAGGAAATTGAAGTATTATATAGTATTCTAATAAAGCTTGAAGTAATTGACAGTCTTGAATGTAGAGGAGTTGGAGAAAAGAATATTTCCGTTAAATTAGATAATAGTATTTTTGTCCCTGATGCCTTTAGACCGGCTAGTGATATTCCTTCCAACAAAAAACTATTTGTTTATGGTAAAGAAGGGATTCAGGTTATATCGTTTAGAATATTCAACTCTTGGGGTGGTGAGGTTTATCATAGAAACAATTTTAATATAAATGATGAATCAGAGGGCTGGGACGGTACATTTAAAGGAGTCAAACTAAACTCCGGAACTTATATTTGGTCTCTTGAAGTAAAAAACATAAATGGTCTCGTTCAAACATACAAAGGGATCTCGACCTTACTAAGATAAAGTAGTTTTATATGCAAAACAAATTTTTCATATTTATCATTTCTTTCTTCTTTTTAGCTAATATTTATAGCCAAGATGCTGTTTTCACGAGGTTCAACAGTAATCCGTTGTATACATCAGCCGCTCTAACCGGAGCTTTTAACGGCAAATACCGTGTTGGTACAAGTATCAGAAGACAGTGGATAAATATTGTCGATGGTTCATTGTATAGTACAAAAACCGTATTTGCAGATAAAAGGTTCAATTTTATAAAAAACGACTATCTTTCTCTAGGTATATTGTTTTGGGATGATTTAGCAGGGAGTAATCAGATAAAACTCGGATCAGCATCCGGTCTTTTAAGTATTTCTTATGCCAAGCATCTTTATCAAAACAAATACAACGGGCAAAATCAATATTTGGTTTTCGGCATTCAATTTGGTTATGGTAAAAGATATTTTAGTAATGGAGATTACTTATTTGGTATCCAATTTGACAAAAATACACAAGCAGTAAATCCAGACATCCCTAACAGTGAACCTTTATTGAATTCAAGGTTATACCCCGACATTAATTCCGGGCTTATGTATTATATTTCTAATAGACAAAATTCATTTTACATTGGTGCCAACATTAAACATATTAATAAAGCCAATATTTCTCTTCTCAAAACAAGTGATTTTCGATTATACAGGCTATATTCCGGAATTATTGGAGGGGAAATAACCCTGAATAAAAACATCAGTATGCTACCTTCTGCAATATTCAATTTGCAAGGACCTTACACTCTTCTAGTAATCGGAAGCAGCATCAGATACCGATATTTTAATGAAAATAATGCTTTTAGGATTGGAGTTTGGGCAAAACTACCAAATTCTCTAAATGGAATTTTATTATCTGAAATATCTTTAGCAACAGGTTTTGAATACAATCATTATGAAATAGGTATAAGTTATGATATAACTGTTTCAAAATTAATCAATATAACAGGACATCGAGGAGCATTTGAACTTACTTTCATATATAAATGGGGCTCTAATCCAAGAAATACACCTATAAATTGCCCTAGATTTTGATATAATTATTTAATATAATTTGGAATTTTAATAAAAACATATTACTTTTATACAAAAATAAAACCCTTTGAATTATGATGAACGAAAAAGTAAAAGCTATCATGACAAAAGACCCTATAACAGTTGGGGCTGATGATAGTATAGAAAAAGCAGCAAATATCTTAAAGAAATTTAAGATTGAACATTTACCTGTTGTTGATTCAAATAATAAACTAATTGGAATATTGTCTTTTTATGATTTATGGGAGATGAACAAATGCCATGAAGAGTACAAAAATATTAAAGTTAGTGAAATAATGACTAAGAGAGTTGCCAAATTGAACCCAGGTGACAAGGTTGGCTCTGTTGCTGAAATCTTCTTAGAAAATTTATTTGAAGCAATACCAATTGTAGAAGACGATAACACATTGGTTGGGATAGTTACTTTAGTTGATGTTATTTGGTATCAGTATAAAAAAGAATACCCCAGACATTATGGTGACTTTGTCCACTTCAAAGACTATCACTTAGATAATATTAGCAAATAAATATGACTATTCGCTTCAACTTATCAACTTATCACAAAACTTTTTAGTTTTGTGATAAGTTGTTTCATTTAACCTCATTTTATTTATTGGTATTATCTAGTTTATCCTTTTGCTTCTAGGCACATTGCCTCCCCATACCTTATCTAGAGACGCTCTCTGCTGATTTAAATATTCTATTCCAATTGATACCTTCTGACATATTATTATTTTTTGTAGAGAACCAGATAAACAATGGTTTCCCAACTATATGGTCTTCAGGTACAAATCCCCATGACCTGGAATCTTCAGAATTATGGCGATTATCCCCCATAGCCCAATAATAATTTTGTTTAAATGTGTATTTATTTGCTTTTTGTCCATTGATAAAAATATCATTCCCCTTTACTTTTAGATCATTGTGTTCATAAGCATCAATAATCCTTCTATATAATGGCAAGTTTTCGACTGTCAAATCAACTGTAACACCTTTCTCAGGAATCCAAATTGGACCATAATCATCCAAACTCCAAGAATAAAAATATTTCTTATTATTAGGAAATAAACTAGGATCTTCAGGATTATTCACTACTTCCAATGCATTTTCACCACTCACTTCCTTGATTTTTTTTACTTGTTCATCATTCAAGAAATATACCATACCCCGACCATAAGCGCTTTCCACTCCCCACTCTTCCAATTTCTTTCTACTTATTTTAAGCGGTCTTCTAGCTATGTACTTAAATTGTCTGTGTATTGGTGCTTTTTGCTTAATACCATCGATATATAATTCTCTATTTTTGATTTGGAGAGTATCTCCTGCTTGAGCAACACATCTTTTTATATAGTGATCTTTTTTATCAACCGGTCTGACAATGATATCTTTATTTTTAACCTTGGCTCTTAGTTCAGGATCATATTTCAAATAATCACTAAGATTTTGGTGAACTTGATTGTATGAATAGGAACGTCTGGAAGTAAGATAAATGCTATCACCTGCTGGCCAATTAAAGACTATTAATTTATTCCTTTCTACCTGTTCCAAGGGTTTAAACCTGAAATATGGCAAACTGGGTTTTTTCAAATAAGATTCCGTATTTATAAATGGTATCCTGTTGTGCAACAGGGGAAACATCGCAATAGTCATCGGTGTCCTTATTCCATAATGAGCTTTACTTACAAAAAGGTAATCCCCAACATCCAATGAGCCCTCCATTGAAGGAGTGGGTATCACATATGCTTCTATTAGAAACATACGAATAAAAGCTGCCGCAAAAATAGCAAATGTCAGCGATTCTACCCATTCTCTCCAAATTGGTCTTTTAAAAGGGTTATTAAGCATCAATTTTTTATATTCTCTTGTATTTTTAGTTTTTGTATATTCGGCAAGTTTATTATTAATCTCTTTTTCTTTTGCATATGCTGGCCATATATATTTTGTCTCCTTATCAAAAGCTATTAGAAAAAAAGCTATGGGGGCATAAAAAAATGACAAAACAGTCCATTTGAATTCATATTTACCAAATGATTTAACCAAATCAATTGCCATTGACACAAAAGCAAAAAGATTCACGATAGGAACAAAAAACCAAATAATCTTCCAAGTAGGTTTACCGATAATCTTAAAGACCTCTATTAAATTTAATACCGGCATCAATCCTTTCCATGCTTCAACATTTGCTTTTGGAAATAGAAAATACAAACTCACACTAAACAGTATGTAAAAAACTGCAATAAACACTAATAATCCCATATCTATATTATATATTTTTATTAATTATATTCTAACAAACTGCAAAGTTAGCAAAAAATTGCAAAGGCATTTAATATTTATACAAGACAAGAAATTAATTCGATCAAGAAAATATGTTCAGAAAAATCATTAGTGCTCAACACAAGACTACTTGTCACTTGGTTCAACGTGAATATTGATGTCTATATCCTTAAACTCTGCTTTAATTTCATCTTCGATTTCATCACATAAATCATGAGCTTCCTTGACAGAGGTTTCATTAGGAACCGAAAGTATAAAATCTAAATATTTCTGATGTCCTGATTTTCTTGTACGAATTCTATTATACATCACTGCGGAATTTTGTCCTAAACTATTATTAATGATACTATTAATCCTTTCTATATCTTTTTCCGGTAATTGAGCATCTACCAAAGGTGAAAATGCAGTGTTCAACAGCTGAAAAGACTCGTACATTATAAGTATAGCTACCAATATTGCAATTACAGAGTCTATCCAAATATGTCCTGTGAAATATAATAATACAAAACCTATTGCAACTCCTAAAGAGGTATAAACATCAGTTTTGAGATGCAAGGCATCCGCCTCTAGAGCTATTGAGTCATATTCCTTTGCAACTGAATACAGCTTTCTAGACACGATAAAATTAACAACCATAGATATGAGCATCACAATTATACCATAATGTATATTGCGAACATCAGCTTTGTGGAGCAAACGATCAACAGCTTCATAAATAATCCATAATGCCGCCACAAAAATAAGCAATGCTTCTAAAACTCCCGATACATTTTCGTATTTCCCATGTCCGTATGGATGATCTTCATCAGGTGGCTTGGATGCTATTTTAACAGAAAAAAAAGCTACTATTGATGCTAATAGATCAATACCGGAATGTATAGCTTCAGACATCATACTAACGGAGCCGGTCAATATCCCCACAATCATTTTTAATACAATCAAAAACAAATTGGAGAAAATAGACAATCTGGCCGTTTTAACCTTTACATTCATCTAGTCAATACATTTTAGTTTTATCATTTATCAATTCCCAAATCATCCCTTCTTTCATAGAGTATGATGTTATTCTCAGGACTTCTGCTTTGGATAACTTCAATGCAAAATCTATTATCGCAAATGCATAAACAATCAATTTCTTTCTCTCTATAGGAATCCAGGAAATTTCCCATCTATCTTCAATTGATGTAAGCGCAACTGAATCAAAAATATCATAAAAATCATTTGGAGATATATCGAATGATCTCCCCTTATTCATATAATTCATACTATTCCTAAGTACATCAAAAGATCCTGCAGTTCCTACTAATGAATTAATTTTATATGCTGAAATTACCTTTTGTAAATCATTTGTCGTTTTTTCTAAAAACTTCTCAATCTCCAGCAAGCTATTTTTGTCCTGAGGTCTTCCTTTTTCAAATTCATGAAACAATTTAAGTATCCCTATTTGATAGGAATTCTCAAAAATCATTTTTTCCCCATCACATAAAATAAATTCTACACTGCCACCTCCTATATCAACTATAAGGTTATATCCGGCACTTAAAGTGCCAGCCATTTTGGCTCCATAGAAAATCAACTTAGCCTCATCTTTTCCGGAAATAATATCTATGTCAAGACCTGATTTTTCTTTGAGTAATTCAATATACTCTTTTCCATTTGTAGCAATTCGAAAAATCGAGGTAGCATAAGCCTTATACTTTGTGATATTAAATCTATCAATAGCTTCTTTAAAATCCAGTATAGCCTCAACCCCTCTATCCATTGCCTCCTCTTCAATTCTTTCAAAACTTTGATAGGCCAGCTTCACAAAATGTCTTTTCCTAAATACAACTTTAGGACGACCATTGTGAATATCAACAATGATCATATGAAACGTATTTGTTCCCAGATCAATTGCTGCATACATTATCTTCTTGGTTTAAAGCTTTGTGATTTTAAATTTTTAAAAAACTGAATACCGGTTTCACTCATACTGTTTGAAAACATTGGTTGTTCATTCTCATAGTAAAAAATAAAATAATAACATCCAGGTTCATGGTAGAAGTCCGCTTCAATGATAGATTGTCCATTTTTTTGAAAACTCACATGCCCCATAGGCTCACATGCTGTATTTAAGGCTGCTGTTCTCTTCAAATTAATATTTTGCAAAAAAGATCTTATTGATGCGTTATTATCCTGACTCATAGAAAAATCCAAGTCCTCAAATAATACATCAAGGTAATCCGAGTATTTGTAAATATCATGGTAAATATGCTCAGGCAATGGAGGTAATCTGTAAATTTTGCCTTCTTCTTTAGATTTCTTTTCGGTTTTCGCTTCTTTACTTACAACTTCTTTACCGATATTGGATTTTGTTAAGTCTTTGCAAGACAAAAATAACACCCCCAAAACCAGCAATAACAAACTTATTCGTTTCATCTTATTAATTTTTAAATAATACACACAATCTTAATTAAACCATATACTCAATAGTTCAATAAATAAATTTATATTTGTAAAATTACTATTTTATTTGAAGTTATTATACAATCATGACAGGAAAAAAAATAATATTAACAGAAGATGGCTCAAATACAATCTACTCCGACAAATTTCAATCTACGTATCATTCAACTCACGGAGCAATCCAAGAAAGCAAACATGTATTTATAAAACATGGACTTGACTATTATTATAATAAAAATAACAAACAAAAAATAAGCATTTTGGAATATGGTTTTGGTACAGGACTCAATGCTTTTCTTTCTCTTAAACATTCTATTTCTAAAAAAATCAACATCAATTATCTAGGGCTTGAAGCCTACCCCATAAGTTTAGATGAATATAAAAAATTGAACTATTTACAGGCTTTAAAATCATCTGAGTTACAAGATATTTTTGAGTTAATGCACTCAAAAGAGCAATACATTAATAAAAAACTACACAAACACTTCACCTTCTCAAAAGAAAAAATAAAATTCGAGAATTTCTCATCAGATACTAGATTTGATATCATTTATTTTGATGCATTTAGTCCCGATATACAAAATCATCTTTGGGAAAGACCTTTTCTTGACAAGACCGTCTCTTTCTTAAAGCAAAACGGAGTATTCATCACCTATGGAGCAAAAGGAACTTTCAAAAGAGCCTTGAAAAGCTTAGGGTTGAAAATAGAAAATCCTCCGGGGCCACCAGGGAAGAGAGAGATTACAAGGGGGGTAAGGTAGGTATTGGTTGCGGGTTGCGGGTTTAGGGTTTCAAGTTTCAGGTTCAAAGTAGGAGTATCCAATAAAGTGTGTAAACTTCAAATCTCAGTTTGATTTGGCTAGCCAAATCAAACTGAGATTTGAAGTTTAAAATTTTTTTATTATTTTTAAAATTTAAACACATTTTATTA
>JALVAD010000160.1 GCA_027011385.1 Saprospiraceae bacterium
GTATTTTATAGTTTTTAGCCAATAGTAGCCGTAATAAAACAGGCAATTAGAAATAATTAGCTTTTTTTAATGTTATTAGAATAAGGCTTTCCTTTTGATAGTCTGATTACTAATTATATTAAATTGTTTCCCATTTCATTCTAAAACACTACCTTTGCAAGCTAATTGAAATTTATTTAGTGTCTGCACGAAAACAGGCAATTTTTTAAATTCAGATAATTATTGATTAGATTTTGTATTTTTTGCAATGATTTGATACTTTTGTATCAATCACTTGTGAAAAAGACAAAAGATGACAATAAGAATCAATTTAAAATTTGATGTGTTTTCTTGCATACACTATTTATGCTTTTGGCGTTAAAAATACTCAAGTTTTGGAGACTATGAAAAATAAATTGACAGTTTACAATAGTAAAGCAAGGAAAAAAGAAATATTTGAACCTATTCACGAGGGAAGAGTGGGAATGTATGTCTGTGGTCCGACCGTTTATAGTGAAGTACACTTAGGCAATGTGAGAACATTTGTTAGTTTTGATGTTATATACCGCTATTTACTGCATCTTGGATACAAAGTCAGATACGTGAGGAATATCACTGATGTCGGACACCTTACCGATGGAGGTGAAGACAAGGTATCAGCAAGAGCTAAACTTGAGCAATTAGAGCCTATGGAGTTGGTGCAAAAGTACAGTAATATGTTTCATGAGATGATGGCTATTTTCAATACCAAAAGTCCTAGTGTCGAACCTCGAGCAACCGGACATTTGATTGAGCAAATTGAAATGGTAAGAGATATTTTGGACAATGGATTCGCGTATGAACAAAATGGTTCAGTTTACTTTGACACTTTGAAATTTAATGACAAATACAAATCTTACGGCCAGCTTTCAGGAAGAAAAATTGATGAACTTTTCAGCGAAACAAGAGATGATCTCAAGAACCAAAATGAAAAACGTCATCCTTCAGATTTTGCGATATGGATGAAAGCTTCTGATGAACATATTATGAAATGGAATTCTCCTTGGTCAGTAGGTTTTCCGGGTTGGCATCTCGAATGTTCCGTGATGAGTACCAAATACCTTGGAAAGACTTTTGATATCCACGGGGGAGGAAATGATTTGAAATTTCCTCATCACGAAAATGAAATAGCTCAAAACATAGGCTGTACAGGTGTAGAACCTGCAAAGTATTGGTTACACTCCAATATGCTCCTTATGAACGGTAAGAAAATGTCAAAAAGTGATGGTAATACTATTTCACCTTATGAATTATTCACAGGAAATTCTCCTCACGTTTCAAAGGGATATAGCCCGATGGTTGTTAAGTTTTTTATGCTTCAATCACATTATAGAAGCACAATGGATTTGACTGATCAGGCGCTACAAGCAGCAGAAAAAGGATATAGTAAGTTGATGGAAGCTGCCAAAGCATTGGATAAAATGGAGCATCCTGGTAATGGCAATGAAACAGAAAACAACAAAAAACTCCTCACAACTATTGACAATATCATCAGTGACATGAATGATGATTTTAATACTCCAAAAGCATTGGCAGGAGTATTCGAATTAGTCAACTTTATCAACAAACTCAAAGACGGACATCTCAAATATAGTGATATTACCAAAGAGGCTTTTGATAAATTAAAAGAAACATTCAATCAGTTTGTATTTGATATATTTGGACTGAAAGATGAGGTAGGTGGTCAAGAAGATGGGCTTTTTGATGGTATGGCAGAACTGTTAATCACTATTAGAAATGAAGCAAGAGCTAAAAAAGATTGGGCAACTTCAGATTTGATCAGAGATAAACTATTGGAGATTGGAGTTCAACTAAAAGACGGCAAAGACGGTACAAGCTGGTCAAGAATATAACAAAATAAAAATTTTAAACAGATGAAAAAATTTAAAATACTATTTGCTTTGATAGCTGGATTGACGGTAGCAATATCTGCTTGCAAGCAAGATAAAACCACAAAAAGCAAATCTTCATCAACAAAAAAAACAACAGCAAGAAAAAGTGTAAAAATTCCTACATTTAATGGGGATTCAGCCTATGCTTATGTCAAAAAACAAGTGGAATTCGGACCTAGAGTTACCGGAACAAAAGCACATAAATCAGCTCAAAAATGGTTTATAGACAAGTTCAAATCACTTGGAGCAGATGTGGAAGTTCAAAAATTCCAAGCTCATTTTGCTAATGGTAAAACTGAAGATGCCGCAAATATAATCGCACATTTTAATCCCGGTAAAACTAAAAAAGTGATAATTGCCGCTCATTATGACTCAAGGTACAAAGCGGAAAAAGATCCTGATCCTAAAATGAGAGATAAACCAATTGATGGTGCTGATGATGGAGCTAGTGGAGTTGGAGTTATTTTTGAATTAGCGAGATTGATTTCAGAAAATCCGGTTGATTTATCTGTTGATTTCATATTTTTTGATGCGGAAGACAATGGAGAAAGTTCTGCGGGAGACGAAAGCTGGTGTCTTGGATCTCAATATTGGTCAAAAAAAGCTGCCGGAAATAATTACAAAGCAGATATGGGGATTTTATTGGATTTGGTTGGGGCTAAAGGTGCTGTTTTCACCAAGGAAGCCATATCAAAAAGATATGCCGGACCTATACAAGATGTGATTTGGAATCTTGCATCCAATATGGGATATAGTGATTTGTTTGCAAATATTGACAGGGGAAATGTTGATGATGATCATCTATATGTAAATCAAATAGCTAGAATACCTATGGTCGATATTATTAGTATTCCTGATCCGGTCAAAGGTTTTGGCGCACATCATCATACTCATCAAGACAATATTGATATTATAGACAAAAATACACTGAGAAGAGTAGGACAGGTAGTAATTGCATTTTTGTACAAATATTCTGTGGATCAGTTGTAATTGGAGGATTGTATTTTTTCACTTTTATTAATTTTTTCAAAAGAAAATTTTATTACAAAATACTAACATTCAACTCCATTCGGAGTTGTCGCTCTCAAGCTTAATTTGCCGCGGGTTTCACCCACGGCTAATCACATTTATCCCCTATCGGGGAAATCCTCTGGCAGTGTGAAGCGTTGCTACACACACTAACAGAATTTTGTACAAATATTACTTCTATATAAAAGCTTTGAGTATATTTACGCTTGTTATGAAATATTTTATCATTTTTGTTTTATTTATTCCGGTTCTTTTATTCTCTCAAGAACAGGATTTGACTCAAAATAAAAATTTGAGACTAAAGGGTATTGTTTTTAAACATGAATATTCTGCTGAAGCAAAATTGAATACCTTAGGTTTTGCTTTGGCTTTTAATAAAGGCAGAATTATATCTTATCATACTACCAAATATTACCATTTTGAAATTGGATATCTCAAATCATTCAAGGAGAAAAAAGGCAATTTGGTAATTACCGGATTAAATATTTACAATAAATACTCATACGGAAAAAGAAATTATTTTTTTCCGATCAGACTAGGACTAGGTAAAAAGATATTTTTATCTGAAAAAGATACCGAAAAAGGGCTTGCAGTCGGATATTCTATTGAAGGAGGGGTTGATTTTGGAATATTGAAGCCTTATTATCTAATAGTAAAGTCGGGAAGTGAAGGCAATAATACATATTTGGAAACCATTAGATACTCGGAAGAAAATCGCGATGTTTTTATAGATGAAAATTTAATTTACGACCGCGGATCATTTTTCAAAGGTTTTAATCACTTGAGTTTTGTTCCCGGGATACATATTAATACAGCAGCCCATTTTGCTATTAAAGCATATGAGAGAAGGCTTTTCGCCTTTGAAACCGGTATGATGCTCGATGCATATATTAAACGCGTTCCCATTATGGTTGAAACAACTGGTTTCAAAAATAATTTCATCTTTATTAATGTCTATATCAATGTTCAGTTTGGAAGAAGATGGAATTGATAAAACTTAAAGCTTTCAAACTTGTTAAAGAGTGTAAATAATCTAATCATTTCAATGAGTAAGAGAGAAAGAAAACCTTCATGGTTAAAAGTTAAATTACCCCTTGGAGCGTCTTATCGTCAGGTGAAACATACGGTAGATCATTATAATCTTCATACTATTTGCCAAAGCGGTAATTGTCCCAATATGGGTGAGTGTTGGTCGGCAGGAACAGCAACTTTTATGATACTGGGAAATATTTGTACTCGTAGTTGTGCTTTTTGCAACGTCCAAACCGGAAAACCAACTGAATATGACATAGACGAACCTAGAAGAGTCGCTGAAGCCATCAAACTCATGGGAGTAAAACACGCAGTCATCACTTCGGTAAACAGAGATGAATTGGTTGACAAAGGAGGCCAAATTTGGTATAATACTGTAATAGAAATAAAAAAAATGAACCCTGACACTACCATTGAAACATTGATTCCTGAAGTAAAAGAAGATTGGTATGCATTGGAACTAATGATTAGTCCGGGTCAAGAAATAGTATCTCACAATCTAGAAACAGTAATAGAACTGTATAAGACAATCCAACCTCAATCAAACTATAAGCGCAGTCTGGAACAATTGCGTAGAATAAGAGAATACGGTAAAAGGACTAAATCCGGTATTATGGTTGGTCTTGGGGAAACTCCGGAACAGGTGTATAGACTAATGGATGATTTGGTTGAAACTGGAACTCAGATACTCACAATCGGACAATACCTTCAACCATCTCTCAACCATACTCCTCTGAAAGAATATGTACACCCGGATCAATTTGCTAAATATAAAGAAATCGGGCTTCAAAAAGGCTTTGAACACGTAGAGAGTGGTCCACTTGTCAGGTCTTCATATCACGCAGAAAAACAATTGTAAAATTGCTATTTACCGGGTTCGTATTCAGGATTATTGACCAATTCGTCATCGGACAATGAGAGTAAAAATGCTTTTAACTGCTTTTTTTCTTTGGCTGTCAAATGAACTCCTCCTTTATAAGCGCTTTTCATCAATGGGTCTATCGAAGGAGAAAAAACCAAGCCTTCGCTATAATGATCAATAACCTCATCCAATGTAGCATACCTTCCGTCATGCATATATGGAGCAGTAAATTTCAAGTTTCTCAATGAAGGGGTTCTAAATCTGCCTCTATCGCTTTTCAAGCCTGTCACATTCTCCAAACCAAGGTCTTCAAATACCGAATCCATCCCATTATTATGGTATCTATTGTCGGTCCAAAGCGGATTGTCTATACTTCCGTGACAATGAAAACAATCGCCTTTTTCTTCTGCTTCAAAAATAAAATATCCCATCCTTTCATCAAATGTAAGTTCTGCTTCACCTCTAAGATATTTATCAAATTTTGAATTGGCTGATGATATTGTCCTGATAAATTGCGCAATTGCTTTTGAAGCTAATTCTTTTGTTATTTTATCAGTACCAAATGCCTTGGTAAACAATGTAGGATATTCTTCGTCATTCTCCAAATCTTCAATTGCATTTTCCCATGTATTATTCATCTCCAACGGATCGGTTATCGTATGCTCTGCCACAATCTCAATGCTATTAGCATGACCATCCCAAGCGTATTTTTCATAATAATTCCACGCTACGTTTACCAAAGGCATAGTATTACGCTTTACTTCTTTTTGCTCTACTCCTTTGGCAAATCTCTGATTATTTGTAAATCCACTACCCTGCCTATGACACGAAGCACAAGCCAAAGAATGATTTTTTGATAATATCGGATCGTAAAACAGTTTTTTACCCAATGCTATTCCCTCTTTTGTCAATGGATTATCTTTTGGAATAACAGGAGCAAGTATTCTTTCTTTAAAAACTTCAGGTATTTTTAATTCGACCGGAGTTGGATCATATACTATATCAGGCTTATTATCTTCTTTACAAGAAAAAATAACCAAGATAAATAGGATAAAAAGAGTTTGCAATTTCATAACATCAATTATCTGTTTATTATACCTAAACAACAATATTTGATTGAGGGTAATTGCTAAATAGAGAACTTAGCTTATTTATTTAGAGACGATATAATTTAGCATCTATGACTTAAATTCCAATAGATAGTTTTTGATAAGGGTGTCAAATTCTTCCTTTTGATTAAAAAGAAAGTCTACTGATACCGGTAATACAAATATCGGCAATTTGTTTTTTAATATAAATTCTCTATGAGCATCAAGACGCATTGCATCTTTTTCAGTAGTTAATATTATTTTATTATCATTATCCAAATTATCAAATATTTCTTTAAAACTCTCCATCTCATCAAAAGTAAAGACGTGATGATCCGTAAATTCCATTGAATGGAGATCATCGGTTTTTTTCTCCAAATAACTGTAAAGATATGAAGAAGATGCCAAAGCACTTATTAATAATACAGACATATCTGCTTTTAATTCTATTCTTTGATTCGGATTGTATAAAAAATAAGGATTGTAATATCTATAATAAGTAAAAAACACCTTTTGCTTTTCAAGAGGTTTCAAATTGGTAATAAATTCATCTTTTGCTTTTTGAGTTAAGTCCAACGGACACTTAGTAGCAATGATAATATCAGCTCTTTTATAGGCAGATCTCCATTCTCTCAACCTTCCGGTCGGCAAGAAGAAATCCTCAAAGAAAGGGTAATGATATTCTGTGAGCAATATGTTAATATAAGGATTAATAGCGCGATGTTGGTATGCATCATCCAACAATACGGTTTGGATATCCTGTCTTTTCATCAACATTTGAGATATTCCGTCAACTCTGTTTTCTGCAACATAAACATTCAACATTGGATATTTTCTCTTGAAAAGCAAAGGCTCATCTCCTGCTTCAAGAACAGAATCACCATTTAGCACTTCCCTAAACCCTTGAGTTTTTCGTTTATAACCTCTGCTCAATACAGCAAGTTTGATATAGGGTTGAAGCGTATTTATCAAATATTCGGTATGGGGCGTTTTCCCTGTTCCTCCAACTGTAAGGTTACCCACGTTTATAGTCGGAATTGTAAATTTAATAGAAGCTAATACTCCCGCTTCATACAAAAGACCATACAAGTAAGCAAAAAAGCCATAAACAAGCGAAAATGGAAAAAGTAAAACTTTTAAGATTATATTCCTTACCATAAATTATTTATTCATTAAGTCATTGCCTATTGGACATTCGAGGCATCTGTATTTACTGCAATAGTTTTGCTTCAATTCAAGTAGCGCTTGAGTATCATAAGCTGAACTTACACTAAACCCCAAATCTGACCATTTGTTTATTATAGAATTACTTTCCGGAGCTATTTCTGATAAATAATCTACAGCTTTTTGCTTGTATTCTTCATTATTTTCAAGAAGACCATATAAAAAAACAGTAGGGACTACAGTATTTATCATCAATACATCTATTGCTGATTTTCCAAGTGATTTATGCCTATATGTTGATTCTTCATCAAATAAATAGTGATTCAACCAATAGTCAGATACCTTGACTTTAAACAATCTTTTTATAATATTAATATCTTCACTATTGATTATCGAACTGAAAATAGTTGTACTCTCGAACAGTAATTTTGCCAATTGAGCTATTCTTATAGTTGGAAAATTGGCAGGGCGGAGTTTTGAAAATTTCCAAATAGAAACCGGAATGGGACTAAAGCTATACTTTTTTTTCAAGTGTTCATATTCTTTCTTCAGTCTTTGCGGATAATCATCCTCAAATGCTTCATCTAGTAAACCCGATTGACCAAATAGCAAAGCTTCTACCTTTATGAGTTCATCCTTTTCTTTCAAAATAGTTTTATATGGTAATGAGCCTGCAAGCATTTCAAAAGCATCTGTATTGACTTTCATGCCAAAATATCTTGCTAAATAAACAAAAAACGCATCATTCCAATCATTGTCTTTATTCGTTAAAATATTTTGAAGCCTACTTGATTTTGTCAACAATCTATCCGTCAAAGCTTTTTCAATTGCCCTTATTCGGGAAAATTCACTAGAATTGCTGAACAGTTTTTGGCAAGAAACCCAATCTTTGTTAAAGCGCAAAAGTTTATAGTTTTTTAGATCATTCTTAAATATCCTGTTTTTTAACTCCAAAGTAGGGATTTTTATATCGTATTGAGTACTGATACTTAAATCATCTTCATATACTACATGGAGAATGACATTGTTATACGCTTTATCCAATTGATGATTGTGTTTAATCCAATCGGATGATCGAACGTGCATTTCTATATTTCCCGCCCAAATAGTGTCGTCAATTTGTACTTTAGCATTGAAAAAATCAGGTCCGCTATCAGTATTGTATGTCCCAAAATTAATTATAGTTATCTTTTGACCATCGGAAGATATTAAATTTGATAAATCAAATTTCTTTAATTTCCATAGATAGTGCAAAAAGTCTTCTTTTATCATCTCGGATGTTTTCTTAGATATACATTAAAGCAAAAATCGTATTTATTTGTGTCAGATTTATTATGACATTCTTGTGATATTAATTTCCAATTGTCATCATCTAAAGCAGGAAAATACACATCTCCCTCAAATAATTTATCTATTTCAGTAACATACAGCTTGTCCCAATATTCTTTGGTCTGTTCATATATCTGTCCTCCTCCGATAATAAAAGCTTCATCTTCCCCTTGGTCAAATGCATATTTAATTGCTCTTTCGATTGAATTTACAACTACACAACCCGGACATTTAAATGATTTGTCTCTTGTAACAATGATATTTGTCCGATTTGGAAGTGCTTTCCCGATAGACTCAAAATTTTTTCTCCCCAATATAATACTATGTCCGGATGTCACCCTTTTGAAGTATTTCAAATCTTCTGATATATGCCAAGGCATCTTATTATCAAGACCAATAACATTATTTTTAGCTTTAGCCACTATACAGGAAATTATCATATCTGCGTTTTATTAATTGTATTACGCAAAGTTATAAGATTTCAACCGACTTATCATAAAAATACGGTAATTTCCCCACATATTAGTATGAAAGAGCAATTGATAAATTAAAAAAAGAAGATTGAATTTTAAATGAAAATTCGGTTTAAAAAAGCTAAAATTCAGATTAATCGTTTTGAATTATCAAAATTTAGGTGGAAATACTTAAAATTTGTGGTAGGTAAATTGGCATTATTCTTTTTAGAGGAAAAATCGGTCAAAATTCGTTAAAAACGGATTATTGTTTGAGCCCTGACGAAGTCGGGCGAGTTTTACTCCGTTTAGAATTTTGAGTGGTTTTGAAGCGTTAAGAAAAGAATAGCTATTCCGATTTTGATAAATCGGTTCTCTCATTATGAAATGATATTTTCTTTCAATTCTTCAAGAGTGTCTCCATCCGTAAAGATAGAATAATTCAATCCGGAAGCGATATATCCCCCTTCTTCACTATCTTTTACGGCAAAAATAATTTCTTTCATATTTAAGAAACATTAGTTTCATCTAAATTGTTCCCACCTTTTTTAAATACGGTTATATTCCTTATTTCAAGGAATCAGATTTCTCTTCAATCAAATCAAGATTCAGCATTCTTTTTTCCAAATATTTTCGGTAAAAGACAATTTCTTTATTCAAATATTTCTCCAACATTAAACTGGCTATTGGTGCAGCGGTCTGACCTCCAAATCCTCCATTTTCAACAAATACTGCTATTGCAATTTTGGGGTTTTCTTTAGGAGCAAATGCCATAAAAACAGAGTGATTTTTCATTTTTACTCGCTCTCCATCCACAATAGAATAGTTCTCAACCGTACCGGTTTTACCACAAATACTCAATCCATATACATATGCCAACTGTGCTGTACCGGCTTCAACTACTCTCGCCATTCCGTCAATGACAGGAGGAAAAAATTCGGGATTAATTCTCATACTATGTTTGATCTTGAATTTCTCCGGCAATGAATTATCCGGTTCAAATCCTTTGACTAGATGTGGTGTATAGTAATATCCTCGATTAGCAAGGATCGCACCTAGATTAGCTATTTGAAGAGTGGTAAGTTCAAGTTCTCCCTGCCCAATACCCAGCGACATTATATATGTAGATCTCCATTTTGCTTGTTGCTTTTTGTACAATCTGTCATAAAATTTGCTATTTGGGACAAAACCGCGATTCTCATGCTTCAAATCAATTCCCAGTTTTCTTCCAAGTCCAAAATCGCGTAAATAGTTCACCATTGTATCAAGACCTCTTCCAGGGTCTGAAAAACCATATTTTTCGATAATATCACGCCCCAGCTGAAAGAAATAAGAGTTACACGAATGTTGTATCGCTATTGAAATATTGTATGGGGTTGAATGATGGTGACAGCCATATTTAAAGCTGTTATATTTGGTTTTATATTCGTAGTATCCATTGCAATAAATAGTCCTATTAGGATATGTGACACCCATTTGCTGAGCAATAAGTCCTACAAGAGGTTTGAAAATAGAACCGGGAGGATATTTGGAGCTGATAGCTCTATTTAATAATGGTTTATTGGTTTTATCATTGAGCAATTTTGAGAATACTCTACCTCTGTTAGATTTTATTGATAAATCATTTGGATTGTAGCTTGGCGAGCTAATCATTGCTAAAACCTGCCCTGTTTCAGGTTCGATGGCTACAATTGCCCCTCTTTTGTTTTTCATCAATTCCTCACCATAAGCCTGTAAATCAATATCTATACTACTAATCAGATTTACACCAGCAACTGCTGATGAATCCAAGACACCATTACCATAATCCTCTATAATTCTCCCTAGATTGTCTCTCAATTCCAGTTTAACACCTTTTTTGCCTTTGAGTTGAGATTCATAACTAGCTTCGAGCCCTGTTATACCAATATAATCACCGGAAGAATATTCTTCTTTGTATTTTTTTATTATGTTTGGACTAACCTCTCCCATATACCCTAAAACATGTGCTGCATTGGGATTAAGGTAATTCCTTATATTTTTTGTACTTGGATAAAAACCGGGAAATTCAAATAGATGTTCTACAAATCTGGAATATATCTGCGGATTTATTTTAGATAAAAAAACAAATGGACTTCTTTTATTGTACCTATAATCTTTCCAGTTTTTATCCATTGCGGAGATAAATTCTTCTTTTGTTATATCCAATAGTGAACATAAAAGATTAGTATCCATTTTAGGATTGATATTATTGTAAATCACTTTCAATTCATAGACAGGCTCATTAGAAACGAGTAGTTTGCCATTTCGATCGTAAATAAGCCCACGCGCGGGGAGCAACATAGTTTTTCTTAAGGTCGCACGTTCAACTTTGGTTCTATAGCTTTTATCAAATATTTGAAGAATAGATGCCTTGTAAATCAGGACTAGAGCTGAAATAATGAAAAAAAACTTAATTATATTATATCTATCTATTCTCTTTAGCAATTTACTTTGGATTTAAAATAGCGATATAT
>JALVAD010000161.1 GCA_027011385.1 Saprospiraceae bacterium
ATATAGATACGGTGTTTATACGACTTTTATGCTATTTGCATTATTTTCTAATCAATATTTAAGGACAAAAGAAAATTCTCAAATAGCAATATACTCAAGTTATAACAAAGATATAACTGATGTATTCTATGGAGATAAATGCTATTCAATAACTGATAGCTCAGTAACCGATAATGAACTAAAATATATAGCGAAAAACTTTAGAATTTATAAAAATAAAGAAATAGAAAATATCACAGAAAATTACAAAAATAATATTTTAAACAGAAAATCAAATATATTAGAAGTAGACGGCAAAACGATTGTATTACTGGAAAGCAAATTTGATTTACTTCCTACAAATAGAAAGCAAATTGATATTCTTATATTAAAAAACAAAATCAACTTTAATATTGAAGTACTCCTTGAAAAATACAAGATAAACACTGTTGTCTTGATGAAAGGGATAAAATATAAATTGAGACACAAGTGGTACATTAATCTTAAAAAGGTAGGTATAAAGTATTGGGATATAAATACAGAAGGTGCATTTATTAATGAAATTAAATCTATTTGATATGTTCAGCAAAAATGAAGATAAAGGTGTAATCCTATTAATCGTAATTATAATAGCAATTGTTGCAATAAAAAATTATAGCAGTATAACTTCATTTTTTATTTCTAAGAACAAAATCATAACTCAGGATAATGTACAAAAATTGGAAACTATTACCCTAAATTCTTTATTGATAGATTCTACATTGCAGGTAAATATGAAAACAAAAAGTTTATATGCTAAAAACAAAACAATAAAGAAAAAAACTACCAATGATAAAAAGAAATCAGATAGTTTCTTTTTTGATCCGAATAATATCAGTAGAGATTCTATAATTATGCTAGGATTTTCATCTAAGGTTGCATATAATTGGACAAAATATTTGGATAAAGGTGGTCATTTTTATTCAAAAAAAGATTTGCTGAAAATATATGGCATTAACAAAACACTTTTTACCAAGATCAAGAAATATATCATAATCCAAAACAAAAAAAATGAAATTGCAAAAGTCACTGTCAATAAAAAGACAAAAACATTCTTCAACAAGGATTCCTCCTTTAAAAAAAGTCCTTATAAACGCCCTGATGATAATATAAAAATTGAGATAAACACCTGCAAAGTAAAAGACCTAATAGTATTGAGAGGAATAGGGCAAGTTCTCTCAAAACGAATAATAAAATTCAGAGATAAACTCGGAGGCTTTGTATCCATTAATCAGTTAAAAGAAGTCTATGGACTTCCTCCTGAAACATTTGAAAGTATAAAGGAAAACATTTATATTAACACAAGCAAAATCCAAAGACTAAAAATAAATATAGAAGACAAAAGCAACCTCAAGAACTTTCCTTATATTTCATATAGGCTAGCTGCTCAGATCATTAAATACCGAAAGCAACACGGCTACTTTAGAAACAAAAGTGATTTGCTAAAAATAAAAACCCTAGACAGTCTCAAGCTTCGCAAGATTGAGCCGTATCTTGATTATGCAACAAATTAAGAACAAAAAATCCCCAATCATTTGAGGGCGTATTTCATTTTTCGCTTTTGTGCCTAACAGCCCTCCCGTAGAAACCTTTCAGGTTTTACGGGACAGGTCTGACTCCCCCGCTGTTCAGCGTAACAAGCTCTGTTTCTCCGTAGACTACGAAACCGGGAGAACCGCAACCCGCATTTCTTCCGTAATTCCCCTGATAAGCGAGTGTCTCTGACCTCGCTTCTTGTAAAAATGAAATGCACCAAAAAAAGCCCCAATCATTTTGATGATTGGGGCTTTTATATATTATATGAAGACAAAAACTATCTTCTTTTAGTTCTACTAAAACTGCTTTTGTTCTTTGCTTTTGGTTTAAGATCTTTTGCCAAATCTCTAACGATTGGAGAAGCAACAAAAATTGATGAGTATGTACCCACAATGATACCCAATAGTAACGCAAATGCAAAGCCTTTGATACTTGAACCTCCGAACAAGAACAATACAAGTACTACAAAGAATGTAGTCAATGATGTAATGATCGTTCTACTGAAAGTCGTATTAATAGAATCGTTCATTATCTTATCGACAGGTTCATCTCTATGCAATCCCAAAAATTCTCTAATCCTATCAAAGACAACAACTGTATCGTTAATCGAATAACCTATGACTGTCAAAATCGCCGCTATAAAAGCTTGATCAATTTCCATTGACCATGGCACCCAACCATGGAATAAGGAGAAAGCACCCAAAATAATAAAACTATCGTGGAACAATGCAACAACCGCACCCAAACTGTATTCCCATTTCGCAAATCTGACAAATATATACAGGAAAATAGCCAATAAAGCAAATATCCCCGCCAATAATGAACTCCTAGTTATATCATCGGCAATGGTCGGTCCTACTTTAGTAGAACTGGTAATATGGACTGCATCAGTAGTATATTCTTTAGTGAATTTATCCTTGTCCATTCCTTTATACTTGCTACTTAACCCTTCGTACATTTTATTTATTACCTTATCGGTAGCCCCTTCTGAATTATCCTTAATCAAATAAGAAGTAACCACATTAAATGTATTTTTTGAATCCACAGCCTTCACGATAGGAGTATTACCAAAAGAAGCTGTAAGAGCGTCTCTAATATCTTGTGCTTTTACTTCATCTACTCCATCAAATTCTATATTGAATGAATATCCACCTTTGAAGTCTACCCCAAGCTCAAATCCTCTAGTGAAAATAGATGCCAAACTAATCATCAATAAAATCCCTGAAATCACATAAGCAATCCTTCTTTTACCCAACCAATCAATATTCATTTTTGTAAATGCATTCTTGGTCATTGAAGTCCAAAAAGAAATTTTCTTATCTTTTGATTTAACCCAATATTCAAACATCAATTTACTCACCAATACACCGGTAAATAATGATAATAAAACACCGATAATCAAAACTACCGCAAATCCTTTAATTGGTCCCAATCCAAAATATGCTAAAATAATTCCTACCAAAATCGTTGTGACATTGGCATCAATAATCGCCGAATAAGAATATTTAAATCCATTTTCAATCGAAGTCCACAATGGCTTATCTACACGCAACTCCTCCCTTATACGCTCAAAAATAATCACGTTAACATCAACCGCCATACCTATTGTCAATATAATACCTGCAATTCCCGGCATTGTCAATACCGTACCCAATGATGCTAATACACCAAAAATAAAGAATACGTTAAGCAATAAAGCTAACACAGATATTACACCTGCGCCTCCGTAGTAAAATATCATAAATAGCAATACTAAAGAGAATCCAATGATAAGAGCAATGGTACTTTTTCTTATATTATCAGCTCCCAATGTCGGACCGACTGTTGATTCTTGTATTATCTGTGGTCTTGCAGGCAATTTGCCTATCTCCAATATTCTAGCAAAATCAGATGCTTCCTGCATAGTGTAGTCTCCTGTAATAGAAGATCTACCTCCTAAAATCGGAACCTGAACATTAGGAGCAGAGACGACCTCATCATCTAAAACAATTGCAATTTGTCTTTTCTTATCATTTGCTGCTTTTGTTGTCATTTCAGCCCATTTCTTTGCACCTCTCTGATCCATAGTTAATGACACTTCAACTCTTCCTGAATTTTGATCCAAATTAGGTTTCGCACTAATCACTCTATCGCCTTCAAGGGGGGCTTTCTCAGACCCCGGCTCCATCTTTAGAGCATATAATTGATAAGTATTTGTCTCTTCACCAGTATCACGATCTTTAATGGGATTCATTGACCATCTAAACATCAAGTCTTTTTTAAACAAAGACTTAATTTCAGGTTTATTCAGCATTTCCATTATTGCCTTTCTCTTGTTTCCATCAGCATATCCGACTATTGCAATATCAGCACCTTGAGGGGAATTCACACTTAACGATAGTTTACTCAATAATGGTCCACCGTCGTATGCCATATCATTTTTCTTTACTAACTGCATAGTTGAATCTCCCGTTTCATTACCGAGACTATCCAATGCAGGAGTCCAAACAGTATCGTATTCGATCTTCTTTTCTATATCTTCCTCCCCCATCATCTTCTTCAACTTCTTGTCGGCAGCAACAAATGCATCAAACAATCCGGGATCACTCATCCTGTATACATTCCAAAACTCAAGTTTAGCACTTGCTTGCAAGAAATTCCTTGCTCTTTCAGGATTGTCTATACCGGGAAGCTCTACAAGAATAAGATTTCTATTCTCATCCAAGGAGATATTTGGTTGCACAACTCCCAATTTATCAATTCTTTGTTTAAGCATACTATAAGTTTGCTTAACTGTCTCATTTCCTTTTCTTCTTAAAAGCTTTAAAACTTCATCATCAGTTGAATTGAAATTTATTTCGTCTTTCAAGCTTTGATTATGAGCAAATATCTTAGATAATTTTTTGCCATTTGCTAATTTAACCCACTCCTTATAAAAAAGTGTTGTAAAATCATCCTGAGAGTTCTTCATTTCTTCCTCAGCGTTATTAAGTGCTTTTCTAAATGTAGCATCCTTATTATTTCCTGATAGAGTCAAAAAGAAATCTTTAAGATTTACTTGCATAATCGCACTCATTCCTCCTTTAAGGTCCAGGCCTAAAGCCAACTGAGATTTCTTCAAATCATCATAAGTGTAATTTGCTAAAAGCGGAATTTTAAAAATAACCTCACTTGACATTGAATCAAGATAGTAACTTCTCGCCTTTTTCTCTATCTCAAAAGCATCTTCACCATCTTTTGCTGTCGACACTGCTTTCTGTGCATATTTGTCTGCTGCTTTCTCAACTTTCCAAGTTGGGTAAATGTAGAGGTATTGCAATAAAACCACAAATACCAATAATACCAAAAACAGCTTAACAATTCCTTTTACTTGCATTATAAATATATTTTTAATTAATAGGTTTCTAAAAAACTGCGCAAATGTAACACTTTTCCTTAATTTAAAAGAATTTTACAAACTAAGATGTACTTTTTTCGCAGAAATATTCTGAATAAGTCTGATTGATTATCTTCTAATTAAGAAAATGAATTGATTATCTCAATAAATGAATCAGCAATCATAGAAGCTCCTCCCACTAATCCTCCATCTACATCATCTTGCCCAAATATTTCTTTTGCATTTGCAGGCTTCACACTTCCACCATATAAAATCGCTGTATCCGCAGCAATTTCATTACCAAACAATTCATTCAAATACGCTCTTATGGATTTGTGCATATCTTGAGCTTGTTGAGGACTAGCTGTCTCTCCTGTCCCAATTGCCCAAATGGGTTCATATGCAATAGTCACATGACTCATATCTTCATCACTTAATTCAGACAAACTACCTTTTATTTGATTTCTTACATATTCCTCTTGCTTATTTGCTTTTCTAATATCAAGAGATTCACCACAGCAAAAAATAACTTCTAGATTATTATCCAATGCTATTCTTACTTTTTTCTTCAATAATTCAGGAGTTTCACAATTGTATTCTCTTCTCTCTGAATGCCCTAAAATAACATAAGGAATATCTATAGATTTCAGCATCTCCACTGAAATCTCCCCTGTATATGCTCCCCTCAACTCCTGATGAGCATTTTGGGCACTAACAAAAACTCTCTCATTAGACTTTGCCATTCCATTTATCTTATTTAAATAAATAGCAGGTACTCCTAAAATAACAGTAACGTCTTCAGGTATTTTAGCCTCAACAATTCCTTTTGTCAATTCAACAGCTTCACCGAAAGTCTTATTCATTTTCCAATTACCGGCTGCAATTTTCTTTCTCATTTTTATATTTTTTATTATTTCAAAAACAATTCTTATTTTATCCAATCTCTTTTGCATACTCCACAAAAAACTCAATACTTTCGGGATTTCTCATTGAATCGATATTAATAGCTTTCTTTAAATCAAAACCCAAAAGTATTTTTTTCACGGGAGCTTCCATTTTTTTCCCACTAATGGTATAAGGTAAATCTTTTACTTCAATTATTTCATCCGGAACATGTCTAGGGGTATATTCTTTTTTCAAAGTAGATTTTATCTTAGCCTTAATGGCATCATCCAAAGCAAAACCATCGTTCATCAATACAAACAAAGGCATATAATGCTTTCCTCCATCCAATTCCAAATTAACAATAAGGCTGTCCTTTATCTCAGGAATCAAATCGATAGCTCTGTATATCTCCGCCGTACCAATTCTAACACCATGCCTATTCAATGTCGCATCAGATCTCCCCAATATCACCAATCCTTTTGTCTTACTATTGATTTTTATCCAATCCCCATGACGCCAAATACCTTTGTAGTGAGAAAAATAACTATCTTCATACCTATTGCCATTTGGATCATTCCAAAAATATATCGGCATTGACGGCATCGGTTTTGTAATTACCATCTCCCCTACCTCATCATAGACCGGTAAACCATCAATATCAAATGCATAAACAGCCGCACCCAATGCTCTACACTGAATCTCTCCTTCATGTACAGGCCAAAGCGGATTTCCACCGACAAAAGCAGTACACACATCTGTACCACCCGATATAGAAGCAAGCCACACATCCGTTTTCACATTCTCATATATCCAATCAAAACCTTCAGGAGGTAGTGGTGCACCGGTAGAACTAATCGAACGAAGTCCGCTCAAATTATAATTTTCTTTGGGCTTTATCCCAAATTTCATACAAGCGACAATAAATGGAGCACTAGTTCCAAAATGATTTATTTTTGCCTTCTCAGCAAAATCCCACAACTTACTAATATCGGGAAATGCGGGACTACCCTCGTATAAAACTACTGTTGCTCCCATTAAAAAAGATGCCTGTACAAAATTCCACATCATCCACCCTGTTGTAGAGTACCAAAAAAATCTTTCTCCCTTATGGACATCATTATGAAACGCCAAATATTTTATATGTTCCAGCAATACACCTCCCACAGAATGAGTAATCGCTTTGGGCAATCCTGTCGTTCCGGATGAATATAAAACCCAGATAGGATCATTGAACTCGACTAATTCAAAAGTTAATTCTGCTTCCCCTTTCAAACAATCTTTGAAATCAACAAAATCGCCAAGTGTTTTAGAATCTATATCATCATCTAAATATTTTAGCAAAATCAGTTGTTTAACCGTAGGCAGTTGATCAAAAATCTCCTTTACAACTTCAATTTTATTATAAGGTTTACCATTGTAAATATATCCGTTGACACCAATAAATACCTTTGGCTCGATCTGTGCAAATCTATCTACCACGCTATCAACTCCAAAATCGGGGGAAGTACTTGACCAAATAGCTCCAATACTATTTACTGCTAAAAATGCAATTGTCGCTTCGGGCACATTTGGCAGAAAAGCACAAACGGCATCACCCTTGCCAACACCGAGTGATTTTAAATAAGCTGCAAAACTCGCAACTTTCATTTTGAGCTCCTCCCAACTGATTTCTAAATAGCCACCAGTCTCATTCCCAAAAATAATCGCAGGATTATCAGTATTCTCATTCCTGAATATATGTTGAGCATAACTGACTTTTGCTCCTTCAAACCACTTAGTCTTCCACATCACATCATCTGAAGCTATATTTCTATATTCACCTCTGATATCCAAATTAAAATATTCTACTACATTCAGCCAAAAGTCTTTAAACTCTTCAACTGACCATTCCCATAAAGAGTGATAATCTTTAAAATGCAACCCCTTTTCCTCTTTCAACCATTTAATAAAATGAAAAATATGAGAATTCTCAATAAATTCATCGTTTGGTTTCCAAAGTACTTTAGGATTCATTATTTACGATTTATTTGGTTATCCATATTATTATGACTCAATAAGCTCTTCCGGGAAAACCGGTTATAAATCAAAAGGAGCATATTCAATTCCTTATTTTGAATTTAACTTACTCCATTTGATTATCTTGTAAATTTAGTCAAACATCTCTGTGCCTGCAAAGTGAAAATTACCTTCAATCATAGCATTTTCATCAGAATCAGCTCCATGCACTGCATTTTCCCCAAGACTTTTCGCATATTTAGCTCTGATAGTACCCGGTTCTGCTTCAGCGGGATTAGTCGCTCCTATTAATTTCCTAAAATCTGCTACAGCATTTTCTTTTTCCAATATGGCTGCTACTATTGGACCTGATGACATAAATTCTACAAGTTCGCCATAAAAAGGTCTTTCTTTATGCACTTCATAAAACTTGCCAGCCATTTCTGGAGATAATTTCGTGTATTTCATAGCAATGATTTTGAAGCCTGCTCCATTTATCATATTTAATATTGCTCCTATGTGTCCCGCTTTAACTGCATCGGGTTTAATCATTGTAAATGTTCTATTAGTTACCATTAATTCAGTTTTTTTTTAATAAAACCATCTCCATTTAGTAATGGATTTGGCATAAAATAATCAATTCTAAAAATAAAACCACAAAGATAGTAAAAAGAGGTATTATATAGTGCATTTAATAAACACAAAAAAATAGCCATCCAGTTACAAATCCCAGATGACTATTTAAAAAGATTAATTCTTTAGACTAAAATTTAACTAAAAACATCTCTTTCACACTATAAAAATCCAATCAATCTATGCTACAATTATTAAAAATCATGAGCAAACATTAATAGCACTCAGCATTTACTATGTTTTCAATTTATTTATCACAGTTTGAATAATCAAAAACATTTTCCTCAAACTTAGACCATTTTGCCTTTTTCATATTAACAAGTTTATCACAACCTTCGAATAAACTTTTATATTGTTTTTTATAATATTTGCTCTTCAATCTGAAAGCTATATCATCACCTTTTTTCACATAATATGATTTTGCAATTCCTCCGGCAACCTTAATCCCTCCAAACCCCATTGACATTGTTTCTCTAGCATAAGGATCAGAATAGATTTTTATTTTGCTACTAAATGACGGATTCAATAATTGAAGAAGAAGAGTTCTTTTTTTACCTTTATTCTTTTTCAAATAAACTTCAGACTGCTCAAATAACACATATCCATCTCCAAACAAACCTTTTGAATAAGTATCATTATCCCATTTTGTTGCATCAGACATAAAAGAATATGCTTTTGAAAACTTACTAAAACCACTTGGATAAAGATACATATGATCTATTTCCTCAGCTTTAAGTTTGTGCTTCTTGCCATCTAAATCTTTTATTTTAATTCTCTTAATCAAGCCTTTCTTCCTATCAATATCTTTAATATATCCTTGAATCTCACTTCCGTCCTTCAAAAAGACATGACTTATTTTCTTCTTTGAAAATCTACCATAAGATGGCAATAATTTCTGAGCTGACAAACTAAATGTAATACTTAATACTAGCCCAACCAACATTAAAAACTTAATCTTTCTCATTTTCTATTATTTTGATTTATAGTTAAAAGACACAAAGCTACAATTTTTTCTGCAAATGAGTTTGATTTCCAATAACTCTTTGCAATCTCACCAAAGCCAATACCCCATTTCTTTAATAATTTGAATTAAAAACTAGTGTCAAGTCAAGCATACTCTTTCACGCCAAGTATTCGTTCTTTTTGCCGATAACTGCATTAATAATTTCCGCCATAGCTACAGCTATGCTGAAAATTATATGCTTTGTTCTCGACAAAAATAACATCAACTTACCCGAAAAATCACACTTGACTTGACACTAGTGCATCAAAGAAACGACACCGAACATCAGTTCACGATAAAATCTATTATGATAGTCCCGCATTGTTCTTTTTTATTAGAGGGCGTAAACCGATACTTTTTTGCATTTTTTTCTGCAATGGCAATCAACTCCCAATCAGTGGTAGTGGAACCTCTTTGTGTGTATCTGGAACTAATGACATTACCCTTTTCATTTATACAAACTCTTACCACGACCCTACCTGATTTCTGTGATGAATCATCAAAAGAAGGTTCAAAAAGCACCCCTCTTGAATTAAGCCCTTCTCCTACTTCTCCCTTACCTCTGGTAATTCCTTCAAGCATTTTAGCATCTCTTGAGCCAAGTGGGTCGCCCTGATGACCTTTATTTTTGTTTTTTGTGCCACGGGAAGAAAATAATTTACTAAATTCATTTTTTGCTTCATCGATAGTTTTTTCCGGTATCACTTCTTTTGGCTGCTTAACAATATCTTTATTTTTTGGATTGACTTTTACATCGTTTTTTTCATCGACAAGTTCACTTTTTACTTCGGATTTATTTTCAACAGGCTTTTTAATCTCTTTTTTTTGATCGACTTCATTTTGAGGCTCAGTCTCTTTTTCTTTCTTTTCTTTTTTATCAGCAGAATCTGATGCGCCTGAATCCATACTCTCATCAGAACTCTCGGGAGTATCCCCAAATACAACTAAAATCCCTTCTTTACCCGGTGCAGGAAAGTCATATCGCAATGACGGCCAAAGCAAAATAATTGCAAACAAAAACACATGGACTAACAGACTAATTGTCAATCCATTTTTTTTGTAGGTCCTTTCACTATTTGAATCCTCTCCTACCATTTATATCTATATTAGAAAATAATTATTTTGGCTTAGCCATTATCGCATCGATTTTTAATCTATATGCGATATCCATGACTTCAACCACTTTTTCATTTGCAACATTAGCATTTGGAGAAATTATAATACTCACTTTCCCTCCTCTTCTTTTACTTTTTATTTTTCTTAATGCTCTTTCTAGAGCTATTGCACCAATCCTTTTATTATTTACAAAGAAATTTCCATTTTTAGCAATCACGACCTCAAATGGTTTGGATTTTGGTACGGCTTTAGTATGTGATCTACCAGGCAAACTAAGGTTTAAAGCATTTGGTATTACCATAGATGAAGTCAGCATAAAAAATATCAATAACAAAAAGATGATATCCGTCAATGATGACATACTAAACTCAGCACTTACTTTTGTTTTTTTCTTTAATCCCATTATGATTTTTTTGGTTGAGTTCCAATAATGGCTCGCATTCTATTCTTATTCGCGATTTTCATCATTTCATATATTTTCTTGTATGGAACGCCTTTTTCAGCTACAATAGTCAATGTAGCATCTTTCAACTTGTCTTTATCTAGCTTTTTCAATTCTTTTCTGACATTTGCATTTACTTGTGATTGTTGCACCTTGTGCCCATTGAAAATAATAGTATTATCTCTCATCAACACAACTGATATATCTGTAGGCGCGACAGTTCTGGAATTGGACTCCGCCACTTCAAAATTGATTTGAACCATAGAAGAAGTCAACATAAAAAATATCAATAATAAAAATATGATATCTGTCAATGATGACATACTAAACTCA